>JABSOG010000033.1 GCA_013216025.1 Algicola sp.
CATCTTGCATACACTTGCTGGCACCAATAATGCCTTGCAGTGAACTGATGATAAATGTGGCGATAACGGCGGGTTCTACCAAGGCTTTGACTGTGCCGCTGGCTTGTCCGCGCTCAAGTGCTTGGGCAATCGAACCGCTCCATAAGTTGTAAATTCGCTCTAACCGTTCTTGAAAACCTTCATCCAGCCCAGCCATTTCCTGCGAAATGTTATTGAGTGGGCAGCCTTGTTGCATTTCTTCGAGGGTCATATCGCAGGTTGCTTTTTCGAGCACCTGTTTAATCGCGGTGATGGGGTCTTCACAATCGCGTAACGGCTCTACCCAACGGGTTTCCATCTCTTTTTGCAACAGCTCGTCGACTACTGCGTAACCGAGCGCCTGTTTGTTGGCAAAATGATGATACAACGCGCCTTTGGCCAAACCGGTTGCCGCAAGAATTTGGTCAACTCTCATGCCCTGATAGCCGTTACGGTACATTAGCTCGAATGTTGCCTGTAAAATGCGTTCTCTTGTTTGCTCTGCGTTTCGTTCTGCTGCCATTGTTTTCACCTTTATTACTGCGGACGACATCCTGTCTTAAATTGCGTGGATTGTAACAAATTAAAAGGCTGCTGACTCCCCGTGGTTGCCCTTGTTTTGGTAACCCGTTGAATCATATAGAATACCCAAACAAGGGCAAGCACAGGGGCATGGCCCCTACGTTGCCCTTTCAATCTTTTACAACGGCCCTTGATTGTTACCGAGCCCGCTTAAGTCCTGACTTTGAAAAGTCTTTTTCGGCCAGTCCTACCTGAAACTGATAGTTTTTCCATCTTAAATCGGTAGATTTTCCGGTCTGATGATTCACCATGCTCATCAAAGCGGGTCGCCAGTAAGTATCTAGGTAACGTTGATAATCATTGGCTGTTAGCGTCTTGAGCAGTGAGCCTTTACGGTCATAAAACTCAATTTTGTGGGCGCGCAGTTCTTGTTTGTCAAGCCACACCAACTGGTACTTGTAACCCGAATTTTTGTAGTTCGGGGTGTACTTAACCAAATGGCTATCCATACCGTTGACTTTCTCTTCCTTGATGAACTGGTAACTGTACTTTTCGACTTCAAATGAGGCCAAATCTTCAAAGGCAAACTCACTGCCCATAAAAGGCCCTGACTTGGTTGCCGACGAAATACGCTTTACTCGCTTCAGTGCAGGTAAGTACAACCACTGCTCGTCGGCATCAACCGCATGAGAAAAGGACAAAAATGCAGTGCCCTTAACATCTCTTGGTTGGTCAAACACCGTCAGGCTTTTGTCACCGTCATCTGTCATTTCCAGCGACTTGATGTGAATTTTGCGCACACTGGTTTTACCCTGTTTGTTGCGCAACATCATCTGCATGTCGGCGGTTGAATCTTTCCAGCCAAAATCTCTGAGCTTGGCTTCTTTGGCAATCAACAAACCTTTTGAGCGGTCTTCCATTTCCGGCGCCGCTTGTGCATCGTTGAAAACTGCACCTGTTAACGCAAGGCTAAGCAGTGACAGACTTAACAGTATCGTACGCTTCATCTTTTTTTCCTTCTAATTTAATCAATAATGGGGGTAACAACAGAAAGTCTACGGCCAGCGCAACGGCAATGGTGATTGCAGTCAACAGGCCCATGTCTGAGTTCATTCTAAAGGTTGAGAACATCAGCACTGAGAAACCAGTGACCAGTACAGCGGTCGTGACCAGCAGTGCGCTGCCAACATTGGCGAAAGCATAGTGAATGGCTTGTTCTGTGGTGAATTGCTTTTCTCGTTTGGCACGTATGTACTTACTTAAAAAGTGCACGGTATCGTCAACAACAATACCGAGCGTCATACCGGCAACGATGGATACCGACAGTCCTATTTGGGCTGACATGATGCCCCAAGCACCAAAAGCGATGCCCACCGGAACCAAGTTTGGCACGAGGCTGACCAGTCCCATTTTTACTGAGCGCAGGGCAAAAATCAGTATCATCGAAATCAATACTAAAGCGAGCACGGCACCGCCAACCAGACTTTGGGCATTACGTTTGCCGATGTGTGAGAACATCAGCGAGGTGCTGGCGACATCTACGTCATACTGAGGTGCATTGGTTTGCAACCAATTGTTGAGGTTTTGTTCTAGTGCCAACATTTGCGCGCTCGACATTTCACGCAATGACATGGTGACCCGGGTAGACGATTTAGCGATATCAATCTGGTTGTTTAAATCCAAACCGTACGGCAAAGACATTTCATACAACAGCAGGTATTGGGCCGCCAAGTCACGTTGGTCTGGTAATACATACCAACTCGGGTCGTCACCGTGCATGTTTTTGTTTAAACGGGTCATGATGTCGGTCAAGCTGTTAACGTGTAATACTTCGGGCAAGGTTTTGCTGTAGTTAACAAAATCGTTAAGCGTATTTAAAAACTTGGGTTCGCTAATGCCGTTGTCTTCACCACTTTTTAATGAGTATTCAATGGTGTAGGGACCAATCAAATGTTTGGTCGAGTAATCGGTGTCGGCTCTGAACTCTAGGCTCTCATCGAAGTATTTGACGTATTCGTCATTAAGCTCGTTATTGGGAATGAACGTCATCATCAGCACGCTTAGCGCTGCCATGCCATATAACAATTTGGTGTTGTTTTTGATGACAAAGCTGCTGAATTTGTGCATTTTGCTGTCGTTGACATCTTCGGCCTTTTTCACTTTAAACGGCAATATAACGGCTAATGCAGGCAACACGGTAACACTCAAAACAAACGCAGCAAACACACCTACAGCCACGATATTACCCAAATGTACCAGAGGCGGCACGTCTGAGAAGTTCATGGTCATAAAACCAATGATGGTGGTAACAGAGGTTAACAAGATAGGTTGCATATTGACGCGCAAGCTTTCAATCATCGCGTCTTGTTTGATCATACCCAAACGCATACTGGCAATAAAGGTCACTAGTATATGCACTGCATCGGCTACTGCCATGGTCAGAATAATAGTGGGTGCTGAAGCTGATGGTGGGGTTAATTTGAAACCGGCCCAGCCAAACATACCCATGCCGACCAGAATCGACATAAAGATAACCACAACAGCAATAATCGTGGCGCTAACGCTGCGCAGCAATACGCCAAGGACGACGATAACCACCAAGAACATCAGCGGCACCAAAGAGGCCATATCGTTTTGCGAGCTTTCGCCAAAGGCGTTGTTGAGCATCATGATGCCAGTTAAACGAACTTCGATATTGGCATCGCGAGCTTCGAGCTGTTTGGCCAAGTCACGAGCAAATGCAACAACCTCAGGCACTTCAGATAGTGATTTTCCGGGCAGTTGAGTGGTGACGTTAATGGCAGTCACCGTGGCTTCTTTATTGATTAAGCGATTGACCAATAAAGGCTCGGTGGTTGCGATAGTTTGTAATTCAATTAGATCTGCGCTCGACATCTCGGTGGTGTCACCGACCAAATCGGCCACTTCCAAATCGTCATCAAAAGCGCGGGTATGTTGGTAATTCGAAATTGAGTCAACACGGGTAGAGAAGGGCACTTGCCATGCTTGCTCGGTCATCCAGCGAATTTGCTCAAGGGTCTTTTTAGTAAATACCTTGCCATCTTTTGGTGTAATAACCATCAGTACGTTGTCTGATTTGTCGTAGGTATCTTGCATGGCTTCAAAAGCTTGCAACTGTGGATTACCTTCGGCGAAAAATGCCCGGTAATCGGTGGTGAAAGCAAGGAAACGGCCGCCACTGGCTGCCATACCCACCCACAGAATCGTCATTAAAAGCACTAACCAGCGCCATTTAATGATTGTCTGAGCATATTTTATAACCATTCTCATCTCCAGATAGTGTCAGACCAACTGGTCTGTTTGTGCTATTAAATAACAAACCAACCGGTCTGTCAAATGTTTTTTAAGGGTCAGACTGTGAATAAAACCGATTGTTTTGGTAGAATGCATCGAACTAGTTATCGTCGAAATGTCGAACCACCGAAGTGTCGGACCATCTGAAACTCACGTCCATCGGCAATTGCTCCATGCATTGCCCTAATAAGCACTTCCATGTGCAAATGTGAGATTTCAGGAAACCGCTACGTTCAAGCACAGCAACGGCTGCCGAGTGGAACTTCGCTCACTTTTCAACAACAGCAGCGGCTGCCGGTTGAAAAGGCGGCACATCCGTGTACCGCAGGACAGTCTCCAACAACATGCGTTTCTGGAGAGGCACGCTCAATCCTTACCCGAGGTTAAAAATGGAAGTCCATGTAGATATCGAAACATCAGGCAACGCCATTGATATTTTGGCGGCTCATTGCCCGCTGTCAAAACAGAAGCTTAAACAGGCGATGAGCAAAGGTGCTGTATGGCTGGCTGCCAAGGGTAAACCCCAGCGGTTGCGCCGGGCGGGCAAAACATTGCAGCCCGGGCAAAAATTGCATTTGTATTACGATGTTGATGTGTTAGCGCAAGTGCCCGAACCTGCGATATTAATTGAAGATTGTAAAGACTATAGTGTGTGGCATAAACCGGGTGGTATGTTGTCGCAGGGGTCAAAGTGGAGTGATCACTGCACGATAACGCGTTGGGCCGAGCAAAACCTGCAACCGCAACGTAATGCATTTTTAATTCATCGCCTAGACCGGGCGGCAAGTGGATTGATATTGGTGGGGCACAGCAAAGGTGTGACAGCGCAATTATGTGATTTGTTTCAAACGCGAAAACTAGACAAACGTTATTTGGTCATTGTTCATGGGCAGTTTGCGGATAAATTAACACTGGACTCACCTGTCGATGATAAAGCCGCCGTAAGCCATGCTCAATTAATGCAATATGATGAAAAACTCAATCGCTCACTGGTTGAAGTTAAAATAGAGACTGGTCGAAAACATCAAATCCGTAGGCATATGGCCGGTTGTGGTCATCCGGTGGTGGGCGATAGATTGCATGGAGTGGGTGATGAAAGTGAAGATTTACAATTGACGGCGTTTTCTTTGTCGTTTGAGTGTCCGGTTAGAAAGGTGTTGATTGAATTTGTGCTGCCGCAATCATTGTGGCCTGCCATCAGTTAAGTGAACGAGAATATAAACCAAAGGTAATGAACATGAATCAAATACCCCAATGGCACCCTAAGTTAAACGTTTATAAGCACGAGGACCTTGGATTGTTATTACTTGGCGAAATGACCTCGCTGTGGTTATCAGACGAGCATTTTCCCGGCATGGAACATATTGATGGGCAGTTAGATGAAACTCAAATAACTCAAAAACTGACAGCAAAGGGACCGCAACAGGGCGCGATGTTTCTTTACCAGCTCAACCAACTGAGAAAAAGTGATTTGGTTGTTACGCTATCTAATGATAAACAGGCTAATGACGAACTGCCTAAATACTGTCGTCAAAAAACCGATTCGGCGATGGTGTTGGTGCAAATAGACCGTTATTCGATTGTCAGTTTGTCGGCCGCTCAAACCGATTTATTGGTATTTTGGTGTAGCCTGATTGACGATATTGCTTTAGTAAATAGCCAGTTGGCAAACAAGACGGTTTCTTTCTTGCTGGTCGATGATTTTCTTGACCCGAGAATTGCCGATATCGTCGCTGGTGCCTACAGCCAAAATCAGCATAGCTGCGTGGTGAAAATCACTGGAGAAAAACTGTGGATTGGTCCGCTTACAAGCGGTGATAATCCCTTGCAATGGCGTCAGTTCCAACGACAGTTGTCTGACAATCAGCCGGTCAGGTTAGCGGCCAAAAACCTCTACCCAGCGCAAAATAATATGCTGCCTTTTGCCATCAATACGCAGCTCAGCGAGGAAAACCAACAGCAATTACAGCAGATTTTCAGTCGACAATTTGCCGCTGATGCGCATGAGCTTATTCAACTGACGTTACAAACCAATCAGTTGGCCTATCACAGCATTATTGATTACGATGCCAACCCAATTAGCTTTGCCGAGCAGGTCGAGTCCCCAGTTGATTTACAGCGCTGTGTGTCGGTGTTTGATCACGATGGCGGTTCTCGCAGTGTCACGCCACAACAAACGCTGGCCCGATTGAGCAAGTTAGTCAGTCCGGTGACAGGTATTGTGACTCATATCGAAGCACTCGAAACCCGTTCGGATGATCCGATTAATATCTACCTCACCTCATTTTTCAAAATTCCCACCGCAAGGCAAGCCAGCAAAATCGATAATGACAGTTTTGTTCAAACCTGTCTGGGTAAAGGGGTATCACATGATCAATCCAAAGCCAGTGCCTTGTGTGAAACCGTTGAGCGATATAGCGCACACTACCGGGGCGAAGAGCCTTCAATCTTGGCCAAACAGTCACAATTGGAAGTGAACCATTACAGTTACCAGCAGTTGACGCCCTACAGTGATACCCAATACAAACAATTTGCTGATCATCAACATGCAGATTCGCGACTTAAACAAGCGGCAAAGAAATATGACGACACCCAGATTCAGTGGATACCGCTATGGTCACTGACCAACAAAGACAAAGTGTATGTGCCGCTGAGCAGTTGTTTCAGTTACGTGCCTTTTGACGACGAACAATTTGGCCGTTGGCATTCTAACGGTGCCGCAGCAGGTAACACCATAGAAGAGGCCATTTTGCAGGCGCTGTTTGAGCTTATCGAAAGGGATGCTACAGCGATTTGGTGGTATAACCAAGTGCCGCGACCCGCGTTTGATATCAATCGTATTGCTAAGGATAATCTCGACAAATTGACCGAATCACTGCACGTTAACCACGATTTTTGGGTGTTGGATGTGACTACCGACATTGGCGTGCCCGCGATGGTGGCGATTGGCAAACATAAAAGCAACGGTGGTTACATTATGGGTTTGGGTTGTCATTTTCAGCCTGAATTGGCCGCCCAACGGGCATTGACGGAGTTATGTCAGTTGATCCCCATTCGCGACCAAAATAACGCCCCTTTTGATTTTGATGCCATCAAAGAAGGGCCTTATTTACATCCGTGTGATAAAAGCACCACAGTATCCACTGCCGACAAAGGTCATGATATTAAGCAAGACATTTTAAACGTGGTTGGAAAGTTGGCTGGATTGAAACTAGAAACTATCGTGCTTAACTACAGCCGAAACCACTTGCCGATTAAAACCGCCAAAGTCTTTGTGCCGGGTTTATGTCATATTTGGCCGCAGTTTGGCAATGACCGTTTGTATCAAGTGCCCGTTAGGCTGGGTTGGTTGAGTAAGAAAAAAACCGAGTTCACTATTAATCCGCAAGCGCTTTATATATAGAGGGAAACGATTAGGGCCCGTGGATATGGCAACATTGCTTCAAGCTGTCGCTGTAATAGCTTGTAATACATTTTTGTTGCGTATCGGCGTAACATTTTTGTATGCCTTACTTGGAGCGCGTACAAATGAAAATGTCAAAAAAAATTCCACAGGAAAGAACGATTGTGAATGTTATTTTTGCCGGGTTGGCCTTGATGTCACTGATTGCTTCAATGGGTGTTCATCATGACAGTTGTGATTTTAAATCTGCCTACCCGCAGGGCGGGATAGTGATT
Organism: Algicola sp.; assembly: GCA_013216025.1. Classification (GTDB taxonomy): domain Bacteria; phylum Pseudomonadota; class Gammaproteobacteria; order Enterobacterales; family Alteromonadaceae; genus JABSOG01. The sequence goes on from JABSOG010000033.1 coordinate 7,534, forward strand.
GAGCTGGCGGCTGATGTTTGTGCAATGGTGAAAAAAGGCTAAGGAGATCCCGAAAAAGCTGGACCTGCAAATGTAATTGGCTGTAATTGGCCGTAAATAGCTGTAATATACAGGTAATCATACGAGTATCATGTTTATTATCCGCTATTTGAACGAGGAATACTGATGGCAACCTTGCTGAATCTAAGTACTGGCGAAAATGTCAACTTGTTGACCCAGCACATCTTTGGCCGTCATCCCGGGGCCTCCAGCACTGTTCTCAAAGATCCTAATGTGTCGCGAATGCACGCTTCAATCTATTGGGATGGCGAATGCTGGTTATTACAGGATTCTAGTACCAACGGTACTTTTATCAATGGTGAACGGGTGCAAGGGGACACCCGCTATCAAATCAAAAAAGAGGACAAAATTCATTTCGCCAACCTGTCTGGCGAGGCTTGGCAGGTGACCGATGCACAAGCCCCCAAAAGCATGTTGGTGCCTGAGTCTGGCACCAATGTGTCTATTTTGCTCAATGACATAGCGGTGTTGCCCAACGAAGAATCGCCAGAGGTGACTTTGTTTATGTCACCGGCCGGGCAGTGGATCTGTGAAAGTGAATCTGGCTTGTCGACGCTTGTCTCGGGCGATTTGGTGGGTACTCAAAGTTGCGTATGGCGGTTTATCGAAGCCAAATCTGTGGCCCAGACGTTGCAAATCGAAACCCAAAGTGAAACCAACTCTTGTGACATTGAAATGTACTTTGAGGTCAGCCAAAACGAAGAGCATGTGGCGTTGAATGTGTCGTTACAGGGCAAAAAATACGATTTGGGTGAAAGAAACCACCATTATTTGTTGCTGCTGCTGGCACGTCAGCGTCTTGCCGATAACAAGGCTGGCTTCGAGGAAAGTGAACAGGGCTGGATAGAAAAAGAACGTTTGGGCCAGATGCTCGGCCAAAGTGAAACCCACATTAACATTCAGGTATACCGTTTCAGAAAGCAGATCATTAAAGTCTTGCCGCAAAGTCTGCTATTGCCTCAGGTGATTGAAAGGCGCAGTGGCGAGATCCGCTTTGTTTATGACAATATCCATATTAGCGGCGGTATGACGTCAGTCGAAAATGCCGACTCTACTCAAGATAGAGTTAACAAAATAGCGCTGTAACTTTGCTTTTTTCTTGCCAGCCGGGGCTTGTGGCTTTTTCAGTTCAAAAAACCAAATAAGCGTTGGCAATGGGGATTGGTGTGTATATCATCTGCGCACCATCGATTTCCAATGAGAGTAAGCTAAGTCTATGTTGCAGTACAAAATTATTCCGGTCACCCCATTCGAGCAAAACTGTACATTGTTTTGGTGTGATGAAACCATGGAAGGGGCCGTGATTGACCCCGGTGGTGATGCCGATAAAATACTCGCTGCCATCACTGAAGCAAAGTTTACTGTTCGCAAAGTTTTACTGACCCATGCACATCTTGATCATGCCGGTGCGACCGATGCCATCTCTAAGCATTTTTCGGTTCGGGTTGAAGGCCCGCAAAAAGAAGACCAATTTTGGATTGACCTTATCCCAATCCAAAAAGAACAAATGGGTTTCACTGAAGGTGAATCGTTCACGCCCGATCGCTGGCTAGAGCAGGGTGATACAGTTGAATTTGGTAACATCGAGCTTGAGGTCTATTACTGTCCGGGTCATACCCCTGGTCATATCGTATTTTTCCACCGAGACTCCAAGTTGGCTCAGGTTGGCGATGTGATATTTAAAGGCTCAATCGGACGTTCTGATTTCCCACGCGGCGATAAGGACAGATTAATCCAGTCGATCCGCGAAAACCTGTTTCCGCTAGGTAATGAAGTACGGTTTATTCCAGGACACGGGCCAATGAGTACTTTTGGTGCCGAGCGTCAGAGCAATCCTTATGTGGCTGATAGTGTGGTAGGAAAATCTGCTTAGGGTTGGCGCAGAAATTAATTCACTTTATGGATTTTCAGTCACCATTAGGACAAGGCGTGAGGAGGGCGAATAGCGAGCTATTTAACCGACGAACAACGCAGTCATAATGAGTGAATGGGAATTTCATAATGAGAATTTATTTCTAAGGCAGCCCTTAGGCAGCGTTATTTCCTGCATTCAGCGGTGACATAAAACAAAAAACGGGACCTTGGGTCCCGTTTTATTTTGAGTTCAGTCAAAGCAATCAGTCATTTTTCAGATATTGATCGGTGTTGATAAAACCACGGTCCGCACCACCAACGTTGTAAGAGGCATAGATAATGACATCAGCCTTAGGCACATCTACGGTGATAGTGATGGCCATCTTGCCAGATGAAAACCCTTGTGTCGCAAGTGCCTTTTTAATCGTGGTGCCTAGTTTGGTTATCTGGCCACCAACGGACGAGGCCACAACGCCCAACTCGTACTTAGTGCCATTTGACTCAAAGGCTGTTACCGTAATATCGCCGGTTTGAGTGCCCGTGTTGGTCAGGTAGACAATTTGTGAGGCATTGTCACTAAAAGGCATATAGGGAATAATAACACTGGCACCGTTGAGCGTCCAGGCGCCAGAAGCCAAACCGGAAGTAATGGTCATCGCGTCTGCAACGGCACCCGCAGAGGCGTAGTTATACACGATATCTGTAGTGAAACTCTGGGCTTGCAATGCCACGGCACTGTCGCCAGTTGGCGGAGTAAAAGTGAGGGTATCGCTAGTGACAGTATCACTGTAGCTGACATCCACTTTGTCTGCGGTGTAAGCAACCGTACCGCCACCCGCTACTGTGAAGTAGTCGCCGCTGAGGTCGGACATTTTGCCCGACTCACCGTTAAACGTCATCACCGTACCATTACTTGAATTGATGGTTGCAAGATTTAACCAATCGGTTGTTGTTGGGTTGGTCACTGACCATGACATAGTGTCAGTGGTGCCAGAGGTAAAGGTTTTGCGCACTGTCGCTACGTCAATAACGTTGTCAAATGACGAAGAGATAGTTGCACTGCCGAACTGACTGGACTTGCCCGCCAGTGTGGCAGTGGCATTGTTGTCTAGGGTGCCGCCATTACTGGTGTTTGAATAGACTGTCATGCTGAATGTGCTGTCCAGTGATGATGTCGAATAGGTCACGGTACCAAGTGCAACCGATGCGCCGACTGTAGACCTATCAGTATACGCAGTTCGGCCATCACCCGGGGTGTCATCTGGTTGGTTTATCGCAGTGACCCGAAAATTGGCGGTAGTCTCATCGGTGTTCAAAAAACCCAATACAACACCGGCAATAGCATCTGCTGCTGTTGCACTGTCGACTGGATCTACTGTTATCTGTGATGAAAATGTCGTTTTGCTGATGACATCGGCATTGAATTGAAACGAGATGGTGTCACCTATTGCATAGGCTGCCCCAAGGGCGTAAGAGATTGAGTTGGACGTTTGGTCCGCAGTTACACCGTTTAATCCTTCGGTTGAATGGGTTTGTTCGGTAACGCTGAGAGTTCCTGCAATGGCAGCTGGTAATACTGCCGCGATGGATGCTGACAACAACATGATTTTGAAAGTATTTTTCATCTTAATCTACTCCTGAATTTGAATGTGAAATCAGCAGAAATTACCAATCCCTTAATGTAACGATATAAAAGTTCTTGTTAACATTGGGATACTTGTCAAGGTGCGATCAACAAATGCAGGACGTGCTTAAAAAGCCAAAAATCATGTTGTGGTGAGCGCGGTACAAGACCGCTGAGTTATTTTTTAACCATGGGTTATTTATGGGGCTCATAATTAGTCGACAAAGGGAAGAACGGGTGTTATTTACCCGTTCAGGTCTCTACATCCTCGCCCAATGTTCTGAGTTTTGTGAGGGCTTTTTCCAACTGAACCTCCTTTATTTCTAAGGTATCTTTGTTGGAAGTCAACTGTGTTTGCATCCGTTCGAATTGATCGGTCATCTTCTTTTTGAAGTCGTAGGTTTCGAGTGCGAGGTTAACGGTCTCCAAAAAATCGGCCGGTTCGAAGGGTTTGGTAATAAAATGGTAAATTTTGGCTTTGTTGATGGCCACCAGAATTTCGCTGATGTCGCTGTAGCCTGACACAATTAAGCGCATAGTATCCGGTCGGGATACCACGGTGCGTTCAAGCAACTCAACCCCGGTCATTTGAGGCATTCGTTGATCGGTGATGATCATGCTGAGTTCATCTTCACCCATGTTTTTGATCATATCCAGCGCCAACTGGCCGTTAAGGGCAGTTAACACATGACAGGTTTTGTTCAACAATGATGACATTACATGCAAATTGCCTTCTTCATCATCTACCAATAAAACAGTGTGTTTTTTTTGTTCGTCACTGTTTTGTTTGGGATTCAGGTTCTTACTAGAAAAAATGGCCATTGCAATCCTTTATTAAAATAGGGACTCTACAAAATTATAAATAATAATCAGAGCGTTCGATTCGATATTGCAAAATCAAACTATACTTTTCCTTGAGGAAAATTGCTACCGATTTATCACTTAAGTGTAGTGTGTCATCGCCCTATTGGTGTTTTTTATTTGGTTATTTGTTGCTTAAGCCATTATTGGCTGATTTATGACCTCTACCCCGAGATTTTCAGCCGGTCTTCGCTCAAGAGGGGCAATTAGGCTAGATGAACTCACATCCATGTGCAGTCTCGGAACTTGTCCGAGGTGTTTAGTCAAAACCTATAACAATGTTTTGGCTATTTTTTCTTCAGATAAATGCGCTTCAAAGGCAGAACTCATTTTACTGACAAATTTATCGCCGTCACGAATGATCAAATAAATCGCAAAGTTGTGCTTTTCTGCCAGTACTAATCCTTTTTCTGCGCCCATTACCATAATCGCGGTAGCCAAACCGTCTGCGGTCATTGAAGAGGGGTGGAATACGGTGACTGAGGCTAGATTATGACTGATTGGACGACCTGTGGTAGGGTCGAGAATATGTGAGTACCTGACGCCATTTTCTTCAAAATACTGGTAATAATCGCCCGAAGTTGCCACACCGAGGTTGCCTGGATAGACAGCACGTTGCGCTTTGGGTGTGCCAGAAATTGGATTGATAACACCTATTTTCCATGGTTTGCCTCGGTCGTTATGGCCTTTTATGCGCATTTCGCCACCAACCTCTACCAGATAATGATTTATTTTGTGACTTTCTAGTAATTGTGCGGTTTGATCAACCAAAAAACCTTTGCCGATGGTGTTGAGATCAACCTCAAGGTCGACAATTTTTTTACTGAGCTGTTCACCTTCAATCACCAGTTTATCGACACCGGTTTTGGCTTTTACCGCCGCAAGGGCTTCATCGCTAGGGATCTTGTGAGGCACATGATTGGGACCGAATCCCCATAAGCCAGAAAGTGGTTTAAGGGTAATATCCAAACTGCCTGAGGTCAGCTCATGCAGACGTATCCCCTCGGCAATTACTTTGCGAAGGGTTTCGGACGCTTTGACCGGCTCGGTTGACTTCATTCGGTTGAAAACCGAAATTTCTGACGATTTGTGATAAGTCGACATGCTTTTGTTCGCGGCATCAATTAGGTCATTGAATTCTTTTTCAAGCTGCTCGGTGGAAAATGACTCTTCACCGCCAAGAAAAATAATTGAATAGGTGGTGCCGATCGCCTGACCCTGAAGACGTTTTTCTTTAGTGGTGTTTTGCTGTTGTGGCTGGCTGCAACCCGCAATGATGAGTGTCGCCACTATCACGACTAATGGCCAGAATTTTAATTGTTTGATCACAAATGCTCCCGATTGATTATTGCTGTAACGGTCAACTGTCCTTTGATCACTGCTTTTCCCGGGCGCGATTATACAAGCTAATCCCATTTTGATGAATGGATTTATTCACACAAGGGCAAATAAAGTCAAAAGCCTTTGACCTTAGGACGCGTAGCACCCACCAATCAGCGATCAAGCAAACGATACATCAACAACACAGCGCGCTTGGTTTGCGTAGCCAGCGTTCGAATGTCGGCTGTCTCGTCATCAGTATGCGAGGCGTGGCCCATCAAACCCAGACCATCCATCGCCATGTCGACATGCTTTGCAGTAAACGAAATATCAGCGGCCCCGGCACGGCGTGGGTCTACGGCTTTAACCGGCCCGAGTCCTAAGTCGCGACTGGCATCGTCATAAAGACTTAATAGTTGATTGTTGCCATCAGACGGTTCCATTGGCGGGTAACCCGGCTCAAAGGTGATGGTCGCGCTGGTGTGCGGTAAATGATTGGCAACGATTTTGCGCATCGCCTGTTGCGCTTTTTCTTGCTGTTGTGGTGACAATGCCCGCAGATCGCCGCTGACTTTGGTGGTTTGTGCGATAACGTTTTGTTTGCCGTAACCTTTCGCTTTGGCAGACCCTGTGTCGAGCTCGGCTTGGGTGCCGCCAACAATCAAACCGGGATTAAAGGTCAAATTGGGTTCTGTTGATAATTGGGTTCTAAAACTGTTGAGAATACGGGCGGTTTCGTAGATGGCACCATAACCCATGTCTTCGCGGAATATTTGTGAAGAGTGAGCGGGTTTGCCGCTGACTTCCAACTGCCAACCGGTATAACCCCTTCTGGAGGTGACGGCTGTTTTGGGATCGCCATCGCCATTTTCAAATCCCAGCGCAATATCGGCCCATTTAGCTGAATCGATCAACACTTTGGTTGCAATATCCAGCGGACGGCCACGCTTTTCTTCATCGCCGGTCATCACCACCGCAATGCTGAATTGGTCGAGTATACCGGCGTCTTTGAGCGCTTTAAGGGCATAAATGATAATCACGTCACCGCCTTTCATGTCGATAATACCGGGGCCTTTAACAGTGGTGTCGTCTACTTCAATGTATTCTTGAACCGCACTGTCTTTAGAAAACACTGTGTCGAGGTGGCCAATCATTAAAATTTTTGGGGCCCTTCTTTGGGTATCGGACTTACCCAAACGTTCGGCAAACAAATGTCCTGATCGGTTAAAGGCTTTGCCATCTATCCACTTTGTTGCAAAACCGAGTTGGCGCAGCTCAAGCGCAAAAATATCACCGACTTGCTTAACACCCTCAAAATTCATCGTACCACTGTTGATATTGACCACTTTTTTAAGCAAAGCGCGGGCCTTGGGTTCATCAATCGTGACCTGTTTGACCATTTGGGTTTCAACTCGGTTCAACGTGACGGCGTTGGTGACACCAATGTGACTCAATAGTAATACACAGAAAATACCGGAAGTGATCTTTATAAAACCAGAAGTGATCTTCATTATGGGTTTTAAACCTTGTTTTGGATGAAATGGGTCAATTTAACTGTAAGTGAAATGACAAACAAGCCTTGTTTACGGAAAAGCGGGGCCGATGACAGTTTTAAATTGTTAACAATTGGCGTAAAAGTAGCCAGGACAAATGAATATCTCTATTCCAATCAGCCTTTAAGTGCCTATTCTTCACGTCAATCGCCCCCTAAACCGCTACACTCTAACCGGCCCAAGCACCTATTTAACCCATAAGTGCAATTTAGACTAAATATTCGAGTAAAAAACCATTATGATGATAGCGACGACTGACCGTTGGCTAGTTTATCCATAATCAATCGCTTTATTGGCCAACAAAAACTGTTACTAAATAAAGCAGCACATAGAGGCTGCTAATAATAAACAAATAGGACATACAACAATATGAAAGCTCAATTTCGTGCTGGCACACTCGCTATCGCAGTGTCACTAGCTCTAGGCACATCAACAATCGCTTTTGCCGAAGAGGCAACTGCTAAGAAAGAAAAACCAGAACGTATCGCCGTGGTCGGCTCACGTGGCGCGCCACGCTCAGTTGATGACTCACCTGTACCAGTAGATATTATCGGTGGAGAAGAGTTGGGCAGAGCAGGCAACACCGACATGTTGGAATTGATCAAAGGCACAGTGCCATCGTTCAACGTTCACACTAACCCTATTTCAGATGCTGCTAGCTTGGTTCGCCCAGCTAACTTGCGTGGCCTGTCTTCAGACAGCACCTTGATCTTGGTTAACGGCAAACGTCGTCACCGCGCTTCAGTTATCGCCTTATTAGGCGGTGGTATTAACGATGGTGCTCAAGGCCCTGATATCTCTGTTATTCCAAGCGCTGCAATCAAACAAATCGAAGTGTTACGTGACGGTGCCTCAGCCCAATACGGCTCAGATGCCATCGCCGGAGTAATGAACTTTGTGTTAAAAGACGCTTCAGAAGGCGGTTCTTTGACCATGCGTTATGGTTCTTACTACGAAGGTGACGGTGATAGCAATGAGATCTCTGGTAACATCGGCTTGCCACTATCTTCTGATGGTTTTGCTAACTTAAGCTTCCAGTACAAAACCTCTGATGCCACCAGCCGTAGTGTACAACGTCCAGACGCCGCTGCATTTATTGCCGCTGGCAACACTGCCGTATCTGACTTGGCACAGATTTGGGGCTCACCAGCCGTTGATGACGATATTACTATTTTCGGTAACTTTGGTTTAGAGTTGAGCAACAGTAGTGAAGCTTATATGTTTGCCAACTACTCAGAGCGTGATGTCCGTGGTGGTTTCTATTTCCGTAACCCCCATACTCGTGGCGGCATCTACTCAAATGACGGCGGTGAGACATTATTGGTAGGTGATCTTGATGGTATTGGCACTGGCATTGAATGTCCAACCGTCAATATCACCTCTGGCAACGTATTGAATCAAGCCGATTACGCTTTAATTGCCGATCCAACTACCGCTGTTGGTCAAAACTGTTTTGCGTTCAACGAAATGCTACCAGGTGGTTTCACTCCTAACTTCGGTGGTAATATCATCGATACGGCTGTTACTTTTGGTACTAAAGGTGAACTCGACGGTGATATGACTTACGATCTCAGCTTGTCAATTGGTCGTAATGCCTCATCTTATGTGATTTACGACACCGTTAATGGTTCATTGGGTCCAGCGACTCCAACGGTTTTCGAACCGGGTAAACACATTCAATTAGAAAAGACTTTAAACGCCGATTTAACCAAAGAGTTTGACTTTGGTTTGGCTTCACCAGTTATAGTCGCCGGTGGTTACGAATGGCATGCAGAAACCTTTGAAGTAATTGCTGGAGACGTTGCGTCTTTTACCGCAGGTCCTTTGACTTCTCAAGGTTTTGGTATCGGCTCTAATGGTTTCCCTGGATTTAAACCTACTGCTGCGGGCAAGTTTTCTCGTCGTAACTTCGCTTTCTATATTGATACTGAATTGCAATTTACCGACGACTTCTTGATGGGTTATGCGATACGTTTCGAAGACTACAGTTCATTTGGCGACACCACCAACTTCAAAGTGACTGCGCAATACGTTGTCAGTGACGATTTCTCGTTGCGTGGTTCAGTTAACACTGGTTTCAGAGCACCTTCAGTTGGTCAAGCCAACTACTCTAACGTACAAACCTCACTAGATGGCGGTGTATTGGTTGATTCAGCCTTGTTACCACCAACTAATCCGGTTGCTATCCAGTTAGGTGCTACCCCGTTGACGCCTGAAGAATCAGAAAGTTACGCCTTTGGTGCGGTTTGGAATTTAGATGATATCAACATCACCGTCGATTACTACAACATCGAAGTGACTGATCGTATTTCTCAGTCAGAGCGTAGAACCTTGACCGATGCAGACAAGGCTATTTTGGAAGCCGCAGGTGTACCAAATGTTAACTCTATTCAGCAGGCAAGTTTCTTCACCAACGATTTCGACACCACCACTCAAGGTGTTGACGTTGTGTTTAGTTATTCGACTGCATTGTTAAATGGTGATACCTCGTTCAACGTGGCTTACAACTGGAATGAAACCAAAGTAGACAAGTTCTCAGCCATCACTGGTGATGGTAAAGTATCTCGCATCGAAAACGATTTACCAAATCATCGTGCAACTTTCACTTGGTCACAAAGCTGGGATGATGTCAGCATGTTCACTCGTGTGAACTACTACGGTGAATTCCAAGGCGTACACGTTGATTGGGTTGGTTCTGCAGCATCGCCAGGCACAGAAATCACTGCCGACTCAACTTACACCGTTGACGTTGAAGTGAGCTATCACCTGACTGACAGCATCACGCTCAGTGTTGGTGCTCAAAACTTGTTTGACGAGTACCCAAGCGAATTGGCCTTTGCCGCTCAATCGGGTGCAGCCAATAATAGCTGGGGTGGTAAATACTACGAAACCTCTCCATTTGGTTTCAACGGTGGTTTCTACTACTTAAAAGCCAACTACACCTTCTAATCGAGTCTGTAGCTTAAGTTAAAAGAATGATAGAATAAACAAAAGCCACATCTTAGGATGTGGCTTTTTTATTGGCCTCGCTTTATTCAAACCATTCATCCCAAAAACCTCACACACCATCCTGCGTTAACTTCTTTTTAACGTATCTTCTGTATAAGGTAGTGATATTGAAAGCTTAATTATTTGGATTTTTCCATGTTCAAACCTGTTATTTTGTTGTTGGTATTGGCATTCAGTGCTGTTGCTACAGCCAAAGTCGACACCTATTTATCTACTGATTACATCGATATAACGGCTGACAGCCCAGAAGACTTTCTGGCCAAACTCAAAGTCGTCGATGCACCCATCAGCGGTGATGGTTATGGCTGGTTGCAAACTGAAACTCAAAACAGCACCAGTTATAAAACGACAAACCAAGGCTGCAAATTAAGCAGCATCAACAGCGAACTGAATTTCACCATGACTTTACCTCGCTGGGAAAATGTCGACAAACAATCCAAAGCGCATCAACTTTGGTGGTCCAAAGTCATTAAGTTCATTAACAATCACGAACTTGCGCACCAACAGATTGTGATTGACGCCACCCAAGTTTTTCAGGTTAATGCCAAGGCGATGGAGCCGCAAGTGACTTGCAAAGACGCTAAAAAACGTTACAGAGTCATGAAGCGTAAACTTTCTGGAAAAATTCGAGATAAGGATTACAGCCTGGATTATAAGAATAATGCTCGGGTTAAGATTAAAGATTTCCTGAACCTTGATATACAGCCTGACACATTGGCTGATTTTGATGAAAAGGGGTTTCAAAACCAATGAAAAACCGTTTTAATTTGCTGCTGGCAATCGCCTTATTAGCTTTCAGTGCTTTAAGCACAGCCGAGGTCACTGTATATGCCAATGTTATGTATATCGAACTGAGGGCTAACAACCCAAAAGACCTACTTAACAAGCTGAAGATAGTCAAATCACCCATCATGGGCGATGCCTATGCTTGGGTGCATTCAAACAACCAGAACCACACAACTTATACCACTTCCGATAAGGGTTGTAAGCTGCACAGCTTTGACACTGAGCTAGACATCACTATTACCTTGCCTCGTTGGGTCAACGTTAAGGAGCGTAGCGATAAACACCAAAAATGGTGGAAACTGCTGATTGAATTTATTACTGTCCACGAAAATAGTCATAAAAAGATCATTATTGAGGCCACTGAGGACTTTCAGCGCGCTGCTAAAACCATTGGTATGCAAGCCAATTGCGACGAAGTTAAAAACCGCTACAGCAAACTCAAGAACAAACATGCCATGCAAATAAGATCTCGTGACCATAAACTGGATTTTAAAGATGGTGGTCGTATGCGAATTAAAGATTTCTTGTTTATTGATGCTCTGCCTAGACCGCCTAAAATTCAAAATGAAGACAAAGTTGAAGATAAAAACAGGCACTAGGGCCTGTTTATCTTTCAATGTTGGCACTGCTGTAGGTCATTTTGTTCACTAGTAAGGCACTGTGAGCGCCTAATAGTTATTCTATTTAAGCGAACTGTAACGCAGCTAGGGGACAAAATGCCCACAGCCCGAAGGGGAATGGCTGAAAAAGCGTCACTCATTGTTGCTCCGAACTTATTTAGAACGACTAAACTGCATTCGGAGCGCCGCGATTGACACATTTTTAGTCATTCCAGTGCCCAACATTGAAAGACAAACAGGCCCTCAAAAAAAGTCATCAAGAACGAGGCAACTGATGTCAGTTTCTGGTATCTTATGCAGCTTGTTGTTAACTTGAATGGATAGTTAGTTTTTGTTGGATAATTCGTCTAATCATCGCTTTTCGTGGTTAATTCCCGCCAGTTTACTGCTTTTATCGAATGCTTATGCTCAGTCAGAGCATGAACTTTCGGGTAAGGCTGCGGTTATTATCAGTCAATCAGATGCGATAGCGGGACCAAATTCAGCGAATATGAGCCGCCTTGAAGGGGATGATGCGTTTGATTTGTCTGGTCAGCTGCAATTGGCTTACGACTACAGCAATGAAAACTGGGGATTTTACAGCCATTTACAGCTCACTGACGAAGGTGACAGCATACACGGTAATGTTGGGCTGGTCGAAATGTACGGGTATTATCAATTTATACCCCACGACAATCGAACCGTAACTTTAACGATGGGCCAGATGTTTTTACCCTCGTCGTTTGAAAACACCGAAGACTTTTGGGATTCGCCTTACAGCAACAACTTTTCAGCGCTCAATACCTGGATTGCCCAAGAAGTTCGCCCCATCGGCTTAGAGGTCAAATATGACTGGGTAGCCGACGAGGAAGAAGATTTTAGCGCTTTTGGTTTTGGTGCCATGAGTTTTATTGGCAACGATTCGATGGGCTCGCAATTGACTTGGCGTGGCTGGTCAGTGGGTCGACACAAAAGTGTTTATGGCGAAATACTGAATTTGCCCGAGATAGCCAATATTGATAGTGGCATCTTTGCAGTGCAGCGGGATGATGGCAGTAAACCGTTTGGTCGGGATCTTGATTACAAATATGGCATCGTAGCCCATGGCTACTGGTCACCGAATGCTGATTTGAGCTTCAACGTCACATTCCTTGATAACAACGGCAGCGGCGAGCTGTATCGCGGTGAATATGCATGGGCGACCATGTTTACTATCCTCGGTGCGCAATGGCAGATAAACGACAACTGGACGTTGCTTGGCGAAACCATGAATGGCAAATCGTCGATGGGCAATCCGCCCATTATGGGTGTAGGCGTTGAATTTGAAACGACCTATATTCTGGCTAACTATCGCCATGAGCAATGGGACTACTCAGTTCGTGTTGAACAGTTTGACATGGTTGATGGTACCCTGATCCCCGGGGAGTCTAACGACAAGGGCAGAGCTTTGACGCTGTCAACTCGTTGGCAGGCTTTTGGCAAACCCTGGTCGATAATTGGTGAAGTATTATTTATCGATGTCGGGGGACAACGAACCCGACTTTTGGACAATGGTAGCTTCATGGACGAAGATGAGTTACAGATGAGTCTGTCACTTAATTATTTCTTTTAAATCAGGCTGTAATACAATGCAAAAAAGCCCACTCAAAGTTGGTTTTTTTTCAATCTATGGCCTAAAGTAAAATTAACTTGGTACAATAATAAAAAGTTTAATATGGCAATAAAAAGAGTACATATTTACGTTTCAGGCAGAGTACAAGGCGTTTGGTTTAGAGCCACTGCGCAAGGTATCGCTATTGATGAAAACCTGACAGGCTGGGTTCGAAACCTACGCGATAGTCGAGTCGAAATAGTCGCCGAAGGCGAAGAAACCGGACTGCAGGCACTGGTAAAATGGTGTCACATCGGATCCGATGCCGCCGAGGTCAGCGATGTCGACGACACCTGGTCAGATCCCACCTTTGAATTTGGTGCCTTTTTGAGTGGTGAAACCGCTTGATTTGATTCTGGGTTCATCAGGGCTATCGAAAGAACTCCGTTCTATGGCCCTGCCCATTCACTTCCACTACTTGCCCGTTCGGGTTTTTTTTGTTTTATCTCCCTAATGATTGACCCTGTACTTTGATTGGTCGCTTCGCGACTGTGCTACGCACGGAAAGGAAAAGCTTCACCACGGAGGCACGGAGTCACGGAGAAAGAAAGAGGAAAAGTAAAAACAGAAAAGCAAAGAACAAACGGGTTAAAAGCATAGGTTTATTGTCCTAATTTTTTAAGCTTTTATCTTTTCTCATTCTTTCCTCCGCAGCTCCGTGCCTCCGTGGTGAGATCCCTTGACCTTAAGAGCGCGTAGCGCGACCGTCCGAATTCGGACACCCCCAATCAAAAACGGTCAGTAGATCAAATTCCTCATCCGTCACTCTCTAACCAAAACCCAACCTCAAACTACAAAATAACCTAACAAAATCAACCATCTAAAATAAAACCCTCTCAAAAACTCACTCTGGCACAACCCTTGTAATACCGTACATCAAGTATTGTTTAAGTGAGAGCCGAAAATGGACAAAGCGATTGACCCACAAGTGCACAAGCAAAAGCGCAACAAACTATTTCGAAATACCATCGCAACGGTATTGGTGTTGGGTTTGAGCCTGTTTGCTATCAATAAATTGATCTCACCGTCGATTAACCGTCTTGATGTTCGTATTGCCAAGGTTGAAATGGGCGAAGTTAGCACCGGTATTTCTGCATCAGGCGTTGTGGTGCCAAGGTTTGAGCAGTTGATCACCAGTCCTTTGAGTTCAAGAATTCAAAAACTGTTCATCAAAGCAGGCACTGGGGTTACAGCTGGTGATGCCATTTTGCAACTCGATAGCGAGCAGGTAACCATTGCGCTGGACAAACTTAATGACCAGTTAGCCTTAAAAGCGGTAGAGAAAAAAGCCCTACAGCAAAATCAGCAACGTCAATTGCGCCAGTTGCACTCAAACAAAGAATTGCTCGAAGTCGATTTGGCCAGCCACAAAGTGAAGCTCAGCCGTTATCAAATCTTGTACAAAGACAACACCGTGTCAGAACTAGACGTTAACAGCGCCGAGCTGGTAGTGAAAAAGAGTAAAATTCAGATTCGTCAACTGCTCAGCCAAATGCAAGATATCAAGCAGCAAACTGCTACCGATATTGAGCGCAATACGCTTGAAGCGAAAATTTTGACTCAGCAGCACCAAGAACAGCAACAATTGCTGGCAGACAGCATCGTTCGAGCCCCTTTTGATGGCATTGTAACGACATTGACTGAGCAATTGGGTAAGACCATCAGCAAAGGTGAAACGCTGGCAATTGTGGCAAACCTCACCAGCTATCGCATTAACGGTACTTTGTCTGACTTGTACATGCAAAAAGTGCTGAGCGGTCAACAAGTGAAAGTCACACTGGGCACCGAATTGGTGTATGGACGTGTTAGTCAGGTCATGCCGTCAGTTAGTAACGGCTCAATGCAAATTCAAGTCGAGATGGATGAGCCTAATTTGGCTGGGTTGCGGCCTAACCTTCAAGTCGACCTTGAAGTCGTCACCGAACATACGTCTAACAGCCTTCGAGTTAAAAACGGAGTGGTATTTAACGGCGGCAAGATACAAGACGTATTTGTGCTGCGCGATGGCGTGGCGACCCGTCAACAAGTCAAAGTGGGCATGAGTAACACCAAGTTTGTTCAATTACTTCAAGGGGTTGACGCAGGAGACGAGATTATTCTCTCAGACATGCGCGAATACGACCACCTTAAACAAATTCAAGTTCAATAAATCTGCTGCGCAGCTTTATAAAAACCACGCTCGCGTGGTTGATAAAAGAAATTAATTTAAATGAAAAAATTCAGTCAATAGAGGCATTAGTCATGATCAGAATAGAAAATACCAACAAAACCTATCAGACCGAAAACATCGAAACCCTGGCCCTGCGTGATATCACAATGCATATCAAAAAAGGCGAATTCATTTCTATCATGGGCCCTTCGGGTTGCGGTAAGTCGACCCTGATGAACGTGATTGGTTTACTCGACAAACCTTGCTCGGGTGATATTTATATCGATGACCAAAAAATCGAAAGCTATCGCGACAAAGACATTGCCCATATCCGCAATCAAAAAATTGGCTTTATCTTTCAGAATTTCCACCTGATCAACGACCTTTCGGTGCGAGATAACGTCGAACTGCCGCTGCTTTATCGCAAGATGTCGAGCAAGGAGCGCAAGCGTTTAGCACTCGAAGCGTTAGACAAAGTTGGCTTGGGTAGCCGTGTCGACCATTATCCAACTCAATTGTCAGGCGGTCAGCAGCAGCGTGTGGCCATTGCCCGTGCGATTGTCGGCAAACCGAAAATTTTACTGGCGGATGAGCCCACAGGTAACCTCGACAGCGCCATGGGTGACGAAGTGATGGGCATTTTGGCCGACCTTAACAAGAACGACGATACCACCATCATTATGGTCACCCATGATGAAGAAAAGGCCCGTCGCACTGGGCGCATCGTGCGTATTTTCGATGGTCAGCTACTGCATTAAGGAACCCGTATCATGTTAAAAAGTTACTTTAAACTAGCGCTAAAAGTATTGAAAAGGCGAAAGTTCTACACCTTTATCAGCTTGTTTGGCATTGCTTTTACGCTCACAGCATTAATGATGGCAACCAGTTTCTATGAAGACCTGATGTTTCCAAAAGGTGCTGAAAAACACCACGATCGCACCTTATATGTCGAATCCATGGCATTTTATAAGGAAAATAGTCGCAATGGTTACCGGGGCAATATCGGTTATGCGTTCATCAAAAACTACCTCTACAAGATGAAGACACCTGAATTGGTCAGTGGTTATTCGAGCAACGCTGTCAGCATCGGGTTTCTTGAGGGTCAGAAAATTGAATCGCAACTCAAACGCACCGATGCTAACTATTGGCGGATATTGGATTTTCGATTTGTTGATGGCCGACCCTTTGGTGACACTGAAGACCAGCAGGGGGCTTATGTTGCGGTCATTAACCGGACCACCGAAATGCAGTTTTTTGGCCAACAAAGTGGGCTGGGTAAAACCATTAAAACCGGGGGGGCCAGTTATCGGGTGATTGGCGTGGTCGAAAACGAATCGGTATTAAACGAAGCGTCTACTGCCGATATTTGGATCCCAATGTTCGCCA
>JABSOG010000329.1 GCA_013216025.1 Algicola sp.
GGGATGGCTTTCATGTTAATGCTGTCAATTTTCGACCAAGCTACATGGCAATGGCGGCGGCCTTTTTTCTCATGAAACACAACGGCACGGGGCTGGTTGTCCAAACCCAATTTGCGCTCAACCCGTTCAATCGCATCCTCAAAATCGGCGGTGCTGACATTTTCAGTCTTTGGTGGATTCAGGCTCAGAGAAAACATGAATTTTTGCGACTTGGTGCCACGGCTGACCGCATAGATTTCATTGAGGGCAGGCAGTAAACTATCGGCCATAAAGCCGCGCAGCTCATGGATGGTGACGTGATCATTCTCGTCCTTCAACAGATGCAGGGCTAGGTTTTTGGCTCCGCCCCGTTCGTTGCCTTCCAATATCATTGATCGCCCCCACAGCGTAAGCCCAGCGCCACAAACAGCATATCTCGCATGGTCACGACAGCTTCACAGGCTTCTTGTAACTGTTGCTCAATGTCGTCTGATGTATCCAAGGTGCCCATGTTAGCGTGTTTCGCCAATTGGTTCAGATTGTTGGGAATACGCGAAGCGCCCAACTGGGCCAACAACGTAGCGACTTGCTTCTCATCCGTCTTGGGTTGCCGTAAGTGACGGCGCGGCGCAGCCTGTTTCCCAAGCAACTCTCCGCGAATATACCGCCCCAATGGCCGACTGCCCGCCTTATGTTTCAGATAAGCTTTTTCATCAGGGGTCAAACGAATGCAAAATGGCACCGCTTCCTGCTTTTGCGCTGGCTCACCCGCAACGTCTTCAAAATCGCTTTTGGCCTCTAAAGCTGGTGCGTGTTTGCTCATAGACCCGGCTCTTTATAATAAGGAACATGGCTCTCAAGATAGGTGTTCCACTCCGCCAATTCTTCAAGAATCTGGTTCGAAGTTTCTCCGTCTGGGGGCACCATTTTCTCTTCCTAGAACGTCCTGTACAGTCCAAACCTTCAATTAGAATACTGCCTAGCCCCGTGTTTAGTGTCCTGTAGCGTCCTATGGTGATTTGCTACATCCTGAGTTTAATGTAACACTGATTGTAACACGGGCAATAAACACGCAAGGGTGGTGTTACAATGGCGAACAATACCAAGGCTTTAACCAATACCGAAGTTAAACAGGCCAAAGCCAAAGACAAGGAATACAACCTTGCCGATGGTGGCGGATTGGCGTTAAGAGTGAGAAAAACAGGCGGTAAAGCTTGGATTTTTAACTACACCAAACCATTTACCAAGAAGCGCACCAATATAGGCTTTGGTAATTATCCCGCTGTTTCCCTCGCCGATGCCCGCAAAAAAAGAGCCGAAGCCAAAGAGCTGCTGGCCAAAGACATAGACCCCAAAACCCACAAAGAAGAAATCTCCCAACAAAAGAAAGACGAACTGGCCAACACCTTTGGCAAGGTTGCTTTGAAATGGTATGAGCTGAAAAAGCAAAAGGTAAAAGAAGACACTGCCGCCAAAGCTTGGAACATCATGAGCAAACATGCGTTGCCGCATTTAGAAAACGTGCCCATTCATCTAATCAAACCAAAGATGGTGATAGACATACTGCACCCCTTGGTAAACAAGGGCATCTTAGAAACTGTTAAGCGTCTTTGCTGCAACATCAATGAAGTAATGCGGCTGGCGGTCGCGTCTGGCTTGATAGAGGTGAATTATCTTGCTGACATCACCAAGTTATTCCCTGCACCGAAAAAGAAACACATGGCAACGATTAAACCCGAAAGGTTACCGGAGCTAATGAAAGCCCTGATCACGTCGACCATCACCAAAAACACCAAGTGCTTGGTTGAATGGCAGTTACACACCATGACACGCCCAATTGAAGCCGCAACGACCCGGTGGGATGAAATAGACCTTGATGAAAAGGTTTGGGTGATACCGGCTGAAAAAATGAAAATGAAAAAGCCGCATACCATACCGTTAACCCCACAAATGTTGAACTTGCTAGATTTGGTTAAATCAATGAATGGTGACACCGATTATGTATTCCCGAGTCACCACGACCGCCGAGGTCACGCCAACAGTCAAAGTGCCAACATGGCCATCAAACGAATTGGTTTTGCTGGTGAACTGGTATCTCACGGCTTAAGAGCATTAGCCAGCACCACGTTAAACGAATAGGGCTTTGATCCGGAAGTGGTTGAAGCAGCATTGGCACATGTTGACCATAATGAAGTGAGGCGGGCGTATAATCGTGCTGAATACTTGCAGCAACGCAAGGTTATGATGTGCTGGTGGTCTGAGCATATTGAAAACGCTTCTACTGGTAATATGAGTTTGGCCAGTGGGGTTAGGGGATTGCGGGTTGTTGGTGGTAATTAGAGGCTAAAGGAGACAGGAATGGGTATCAAGTTTGATTTTTCTAGTGACAATACTGTGTTAGATATTGCTGATGGTGAGCGTGATTTTCGACTTTTTGGAGGTGGAGGGAGTGATGAAATTCAGTTTAATTGGACAGAAGATTATCCTGAAATATGTTTTTCAATCGCAAAACTGGATAATTTTTTATCTGCGGAATTTCCAAATGGATTGAGCGTCAGAAGTTTTTTCAATCACGACGATTTGAATTTTGTTGCGGCTGTATGGATTATTAAATCTGGTGATGTTTTAGAGATTAGCTTTGATTTGAATGTAGGCCTTGATGAGTGGCAGCGCCCTTACAAGGCGTCTTTGTATTTGAACGCATTAGAAGATAAATTTAATGCATTAGGGTATGTTGCAAAACAATTTGATGATGGCAATAGCTCAATTGACCTTTATCTTGAGGTAAGTTTGGCTGTAGAAACAGATTCCATTTACCGTAGCATCATTGAGTGTGCGGGAAACGTAGGAACTGAGTGTGCGTTGGTTGAACACCGGTTACTGGAAGCTCTTTCAACAGATTTATTGATAAAACTGTTTCGCTTTCCGTCAGAATATGAAATTATTTGTTCACAATATCTTTTATGGTTCGGTGAACTACTTAAAAGCCTTGGCATTGATGCTAGTGTCTCAACAGCAAACAAAGACGGCCAAACATTCCTGTCAATAGAACCAAAAGACAATACCGTTTTAACCAGTGAAATTGAAAAGATCCTATATTTGTACTTAGCGTTGCCTTATTCCGAATATATACCGGCTGAAACAGTTACTGCAAACCATGTTGCCAAGATGCAATATCAACAATTGCATAATCAAGTCCAAATGTTGAACCAGCAGGTAGAATTCAAAACATCGATGTTAGAGCTTGAAGAATTAAAGCGCAAAGAACAATCCAGCGAATTGGTTGAAGTTAAAGGCAAGCTGTTACTGCTTGAATCTTTACAAGACAGTAAATTTGAGCTTTTTGATGGCGCTGTCACATTGGAATCCTATAAGTTTGGGCCAATGGTCATCAACCCCAAAAGAACCATTGAATGGTTTGGGAAATTCCGTAAGCCAAAAGACTCTACTTGAGATACGGTAAACCTAAATGGCTGGTGCCATCACTCCACATAAACAAACAGGGTTTGATCCTGCATTGGCATATGTTGAGCATAATGAGTGAGGCGGCATACAACCGCGCTGAATACGTACAGCAACGCCGGGTTATGATGTGCTGGTGGTCTGAGCATATTGAAAACGCTGCTATTGGTAATATGAGTGGGGTTAGTGGGTTGTTGGTGAGTGAAAGTTGCTTTCTAAAGTGATCAGGCGACAGTTAAATTGCAAGGTAGTTGGATATGAGTTTAAGTTTTCACTTTATTAAAGAACAGTTAGCAGTCAATGATAGTGCCTCTCCCAGAGATGATAACGATAATAGCTACAGTGAAAGTGCAGTTTTATATGATTATGGCTATTTCTTAACTGATGGTAGCATTCTTTGGTGTACTCCTGATTCAAAAATTGAAAATGAAAGTATTATTAACGAATTAGGAATGATCCACCCTTGTGACTATCCAAGTCATGAATATGTTACTGAATTATATAAGTTTCAGGAAATTCGCATACTTCACTATATCAGATTAGAAAAATGCGGTAATGAGTGGCAGGTTGATTGCAGGGTACTTACAGTGTTTGAATATTGGCTAAGGTCCTATTCAGCACGAACACTGTTATATAAGTTGAGTGATCGATTTGAGGACTTAAGTTATAGCTGCAACATTGTTAATGGAACGTCATATTCTCAAGAGTTGATTATTTGTGGCCCAATCGCTGGTGTTTCTGCGATTGATGCAGCCCAAAATTTTATGTTGCTGCTAAAAAAAGAGCATGACCTACTTGATTACAGCCTAACTAAAGAATCATTGCCTAGCGTTATTACTAGAATCTTTAAATTTCCACCGCAATATGAAATCATTTGCTCCCAATACCTCTTGTGGTTTGGTGAGTTACTCGCATCCTTAGGCATCGATGCCACTGTCTCGACAGAAAACAAAAACGGTCAAACATTCCTGTCGATTGAACCAAAATACAACACCGTTTTAACCAGTGAAATTGAAAAGGCCCTTTATTTATACCTATCGTTGCCATATTCAGAATACTTACCGGCAGAATGCACCAATGATAACTTGGTGGCCAAAGTCGAATTTCAACAACTGCAACACCAAATCCAAATGTTTCAACAACAGGTTGAAGTTAAAAATTCACTGTTGGAATTGAAAACCGCACAGTTAGAATCCAACAGCGCCACCAGCGAAGCCCTTAAACAAGACCTCGATGCCGCCAAAGACAAAATCCTGTTATTGGAAAGCCTAAAAGACAGCAAGCTTGAAATGTTTGAGGGTGCTATCGCCCTCGACGAATACAAAATTGGACCTGTCATAATCAACCCCAAAAAGATAGCCCGATTGTTTGGTAAAAAGGATACCTAAAACATTAAGGGCATTTTGCCTGCCGGTATCGCCGTTTAATTGGACGATACAGGCCATTATCACACCCATATTAATTAATAAACGTCCCGAGCAATTAAAGCTACGCCGGGGTATTATCCGCTGGTGGTCAAAAAACAACCTCTTCTTTCGGTTGCTACCACGGATTATTACGTTTTATGGAATGGATAGATGGCGATTAGAAAAAGAGGTTTAACGGTAGAACACGGGGCATTGTTGGCTTGTGGTGTAGCCACAGAACGGGAGTTGGTGAGCTTTTATGACTGCCTGAAAGGTAATCATTCAACGAGATTTGTTGATGTCGGTGAAGGGAGGTCACTAGCTTGTACGCCACAAAATGAAGCTGAAATTAGAATCTGGTTTACGGATTTGGTTGAGCTATTGCAAGAGGACCTGATACTACTCAAAGACTTATCATATCACCAATCAAACCCAGAGCAGTTTGCAAAGCCAAGTCGTACAACACCGATTCAAACGATAAAATTAATAGTCGGTACGAATTTTTGCGAATACGAAGGCACGGCTACTGAATATATTAATTATGATTCTTCTTTAATGACCTACGAAAGTTTGGCGCAATGGTTCATTTGTCACAATGAATTAAAAATGGCCTTGCGAATATCGCCGTTGATTGTAGAGAAGTATTACTATGAGTCACCGTTTATTGACTCATTGGCCCAGTCGCTTTTACTGACGCCCCAAACAAACAAAGACCCTTTACGAAACACAGATTTAAATCCGTTAGATGTAAACTATATGTCAGATGAGGATAACTGGTTGGCTTGCGGTCTACCGTTTTTGTTATTGCCTTCTGAGCCAGTAGAAGTTGACGGCATAAACGATTATGATATCGCTCTAATAACCGATTACAACTCCAACCAAAAAACTGATTATGAAGCCGATTTCGAAGCCGATGATATTCCAACCAACCTGTATTTGGCTTATGGCATATTTAAAGACGTTTGGAGCAACATACCCCAAGATATGCGCAGCCCAACCAAGGCCCAAATGATCGACTACTTGAAAACCAGAGGCGTTTCAGTCGCGGCAGATGTTGAGGCCATTATCAGGCTTTCAAAACCTGATGATGTTACATTCGGCGGGCATGGTGACGCTTCCAAATTGAAATGGAAACCGCAGAACAAACGGCAAAATTAAGTACAACATTTTGGTAGACCAACCAAGATGTCAACGGGGGCCGGTGAATTAAGGACAACTTTTTTACAACACCAAAAAGCCTTTAAACTAAAGGCTTAGCGCTTGGTACCCCGACCAACATTAAGCCTGAAATTGGCTTGGGTCCCTTGCCAAACGTATCAATATTTACAGTTTTTTCATGCATCATTTAAATCGTCTTATACCAACCAAAGAGATTTAAAGATGAGCAACAACGTAGTATTACGTATTATCCGTAAACCAGAAACCATCAAAAAACTGGGCATTTCAAAAAGTACCCTGCATATCCGTATCAACGATGGGCTGATACCGCCGCCAGTGTCGTTAGGGGCTAGAGCGGTCGGTTTTATTGAGCATGAGATTCAAGCCGTTATAGAGGCCATTGTGGCCGAGAAAAGCAAGGATGAATTAAAAACCTTGGTGTGTATGTTGATAACACAGCGCAAAAAAGCGGCTTGAAAGGTTGGGGCGGTGTGGTTGGGTAAATGACCCGTATATTATGGTGCTTGTTGATAGCGTTTACTAACATGAACGTTAATGGACAACATTTACGGGTTTTTCACCCCCCCAAATCACCGATTTTAAATAATAAGCGCCAAGGTAGGTAGGTGTACAGGGGTTAGTGTTTACTTACATTTGACTAGGTTATTTATAATATCTATTTGTGGCAGTGTCTTTTAGAACTGTTTTTGTAGGGTTGTTTAGTGAAGCATAAAAGCGAAAGAGCAGTTGTTACAATGGGTGGTCAAACCTATTGGGTAAACGCCAAAAAGAGTGGTCTTTATACGCCAATGCTTAATTCTATTGTTGGGCAATTTGAGGCAATGTTAAGCCATCACAGCAAGGTGCATATTTTGCGCTTCGACCTGCATCAAAACATCTATACCGACGACAACAAACGGTTAACCATATTCAATCGACGGTTATTCAAATGGCTCAAACGAAAATATGATCTTGAGCGTGTGGGCTTTGCTTGGGTAAGGGAGCATGAGCAGGCACAACAGCAACATTATCACTATGCGTTGATGTTGAATGGTCATAAAGTTAATTCGCCGGTTTATGTGCAAGAGAAGGCCGTACAAGTATGGGCTGATATGAGTGGCCACCTGTTTTGGCCTGAATATCCTTTTTACAATGTGCAAAGAGGCGAGCATGAGCAAATTCAAGAGGTTATTTATCGATTGTCATACCTTGCTAAAACTCGAAGCAAACCAAAGACATTGGCACCAGCCGGATTAAGAAACGTTAAGTGCCACCCTCACTTTGGATGCAAGTGATTGCCATTGCCACTCAATGAAAACAATTAAAATTATCCATAATATTTTTGACGTCACATTAAGGGCAGTAAACCATTTAAAGTAACGTTACGGCCTGTATTTCGTACACATAAATCGTTAGACTGTATAAAAACCCACTAACCCAAAGGGTGGTAACGAGCATGAACACAGCAACAGGTTGTTTTCACACTGGCAGGGAGCAAACCAGACATTACACCCTTGAGTACTTAAGAATACCGGCCAAGTCGTTTAAAGGGCTTATCGACTCACCACCGGGAACCTACAGCATCAACAGTAAACAGCTAAGTGAAAAGTTCAATAGTGACCACTGCAAGTTTGAACTGATTGCGCCCAAAGAGTACCCCCGCGCTATTCTGTTCACCATCCACGGCAAAGAAATACCCGTACCATTGAGCACCGACAACCGCAGCGCAAGCAACAAGGTTTATCTTGTTTGCCCGTACTGCATGCACCAAAGACAGCACTTATACGCGGTTAAATATGACTATGCCTGTAAGAAGTGCCTGGGGCTTGAATATCGCAGCCAAAGCGAAGCCCAAAGCTGTCGACTACGAAGACGAATAATCAAAGAGCGTTTGGCCTTATGGGGTGCCGATCACCCGGATGTTTATAGTTTGTTTGAACATTCCTGCTATTGGCCTAAACCCAAATGGATTCGATACAGCACTTTCACCCGAAAGCAAAACGCATTGCGTGAACTTGAGCGCAGATACTGGGTGATTGAAAGAAAGGTGATAGATAGAATAATGAGCAAGCCGGTTGCTTGTGTGTAACAAGGTATAAAAGAGGTAAGACAGTATGAACCAACATTATTGGTCAAGCGTGCAAAGTGCTTTTTTGAGGGAGCACTACCGAACCGGCATATCTGCCAAGCGTTGGGTTATTTGCCGTGGGTTGAAATGGTCCTCGGCAAAGCGACACATCAAGGTTGAGGCCCAAACTTTGATGAATGCGACAACGCCGGAAAATTCGCAAATTATGCGCAATTCGCACCAATGCGCAAAAGTCGCAAATGATGCGCAATCGGGCAAAAATGCGGGTTGTAGCGGCGAAAACCTCGAAAATAAAATAACAAAAAGTGGTGGTGAAACGAAACAACCCCGAAAAAGGGGCGCACCCTTTGGCAATTCAAACGCCACCAAGCACGGGGGTTATACCAAGTTCTGGCGTAGACCGATAAAAGAATGGGCGCTTCACAAAAGCTTGAATGACATTAACGACGATGACGGGCTAATCC
>JABSOG010000330.1 GCA_013216025.1 Algicola sp.
CCTCACAAGTGCAACAGTTAAGAAAGTTTGGCCACAAAGTATTTTATGGCGACATGTCACGCCAAGACCTACTGCATTCTGCCGGTGCCGCGACCGCCGACTTATTGGTCATCGCCATCAACGACCATGAACAAACCAAAACCATTATTTGTATTTGCCGCAAGCACTATCCCAAGTTGAAGTTATACGCCCGGGCAGTGGGCAGGGCAGAAGCACACGAATTGCTGGCTTTGGGGGTTGATGTATTCGTGCGCGAAACCTTTCATTCGGCGCTGCACATGAGCGGACGGGTGATGACGGCGCTCGGCAAAGATGAAGATGAAGCCCAGCGCATATTAACCACCTTTAAAAAGCTCGATCAAAAACACATTTATGACATGCCCGACTTTGCTGGTGACGAAAAAGCCTTTATCTCGTTTGCACAAAAGAACAAAAGTGAACTCGAAAAAGTACTGCAATCAGATTTTGACGACAAAACACAGCGCAACGACGTAGGAACGAGCTCCAGCTCGCGATAATTGGCGCAGCCAATTCAATGTTTGTTCGACCATAAGACGAAAATCGCGAGCTGGAGCTCGCTCCTACGCGGCATCAAGCGTAATACGTTTTTTAACCGAAGGCAGCATCCACAACAAAAATACGGGTGTTACACATAACATCAGCAAGCCCAACTGTTCGGCTGCGTTAATCGGCAGCAACTGCACCAAAAAGACAATCACCGCAGCGCCTGCCATCTGCATAAAACCCAGCAGGGCAGAAGCGGTGCCCGCCTTTTCGCCAAACGGTGCCAACGCCTGACCAGAGCAGGTGCCCATCAACAACGAAAACCCCAAAGAACTCATCATTACCGGCATCATATAAGCCAGCGGGTGGTGCCAGCCGAGCAACGCGACGATCAAAATACCTGCGCCTATCAAGGTTAACATCGCAACACCCGTGGTGAAGCGTGGCCCCCATCGTTTAAGTATCTGTGGGGCGAGAAAACAGGCGGCTATATTAATGGCGGCATTGATGCTGAACCAAAACACAAAAGCCGATTGACTGAGGCCCAATTCGACCATTAACCAGGCCGGAGAGCTGCTAACGTAGGCGATAATGATGCCCATGGCGAGCATCACCAATATCGAATTGAACAAAAACACCGGGTGTTTGAAAATAGGCCAATAACGTTTGAACGATACCAACTGTTTGTGTTGCTCGGTATGGGCAGGGCGGGTTTCTTTAAGAAATGCCGCCACCAAAACGCCGCCGATAACGGCATATGCACCAATGAATTCGAAATTACTGCGCCAGCCAAAATTCACTGTTAATACATCGCCAAGAATAGGCGCCAGCGCTGGAATACAACAAATAGCCCCGTTGAGATAGCTGTACATCACCCCACTTTGAATGGCGTCATAACGGTCTCGCACACACGAAAAAGCGGCAACGGCAATGGCGCAGGCACCAAATCCCTGTACCAAACGGGCTATCAAATGCCATTCGATGGTATTAGCAAGGCTGGTGGCCACGGCTGCAAAACCGTAGATAACAATGCCGACAATCGCAACGGGTTTGCGGCCATAACGATCGGCCAGCGGGCCGCTCACTAACTGACCAAAACCCATGCTTAAAATAAAAGCGCTGATGCTCCATTGAACCTGACTCATCGAACCGCCTAGGTCGGTGGCCATGATGGGCAGGGCGGGCAGAAAGATATCAATGGCCAGTGGGCTGAAAATGACCATTACGATCAACAGCGGGAATAGACTTTTATTGCTCATTAACTTAATCCTAAAAGGGGGCGGTCTAGATTAGACAGGACAAATGATAGCAACTTAGTGTTATAAACGAAAATGAATTATAATCATCAGTATTATTCTGATTTGGAATTTTACTGGTGAACCAAAAATGTTACATCAACTGAGCTTCAACTTATTACGAGTACTCGAAATACTGCTCGAAGAGCGAAATGTCACGGCGGCGGCACTGCGTTTAAACCTCAGCCAGTCGGCGGTGAGCAAACATTTGGCCAAACTGCGCGAGACCTTTGACGACAAATTGTTTGACCGCACCGCGAGTGGATTAAAACCCACCCCAAGGGCGATAGAATTGGCACCGGCATTGCGGCAGGTTTTACAACAAATGGAAGAGTTGACCCGGCCAGCCGCGTTCAGTCCGGCACTTAGCCAGCGCCGGTTTACCATCGACATGCTCGAAACCGCCTATTCTCTGACCTTTCCGTACTTTATGCCGCAAGTGCTCAGCCAAGCCCCCAATGTGCGTATTAATACCCAAACATGGAGCAAAGACAGTCTTGATAAACTGCTGGGTTGCGAAATCGACATGGGCATTGCTTGTCGAGAATGGGACGAGCGTTCACCTTTGCACATGAAACACCTACCCGAAGAGCTTAATTATATTGAATTATTACGTGACCATCCGGTGTGTTTAGTTAGAGAAGGTCACCCGGCTCTTGATAACCCATGGAATTTGGACGCCTTTTTACAGTATCGCCACTTGCAAGTCACTTTTGGTGGATTACAGCGCTGGTTATTGGATGATGTGTTAACGCTCGAACATAAAAATCGGGACGTGGCGGTGGACATGCCTGATTTTCACAGTGCGATGAGCTTGTGTGAGCAAAGTGACCTGATTTTATGCGTACCGGCCAAACATGCCGCTCGAATGGCAAAACATTATCGACTGGCAAAATTAGATGTACCGGTCGATTTGGCACCCGGGGCTTACGTGTTGTTGTGGCACAAACATTTTGACCAAGACAGTGGTCATCAATGGTTAAGGCAGTTAATAGTAGATAAATCGGTAGGGCAGGGTAAGTAGGTTAATTGTGTTTATTCAAAAGGTATAGAGGGTAAAAGGCGCGAAGGGGTTATTGGGGAATCCTTCCCCGCAAAAGAAATGGGTGACTTTATGCATCTAAACCATCGTTAAAATACTTGTACCAAATGTTTGCGGAGTAACATGAAACCGCCGTCATGGCACAGAAACTGATGGCTACGACTAAAGTATTAATATCCATTTGAGACCTCTCGGGGTTAAGGGTTGATGTTGAAATCAAGTATAACACAGAAATTTACATTTAAACCCTCAGACGTAATAAAAATGCACAAAATGTGAGAATAAATTCAACAATAAAAGGTTGATGTCTCACAAGTAAAACCGCTTTTGTCTGTCATTGTGAAAGTTGGTTCGCATATAACTATTTGAATATTAATGGTTATTTTGTTATGTAAAAACCTTAGCAAAATTCTTGCCGTGCCTGTGTTTTGCATAGAATAAATGTAAATAAAAAATTAAATAAAAGGGTGTTTTATTGTATAAGTAGGACGTTTATTGAGTGTTTTGTGGTGGTTTTTATTACAGATTAGGGGCTGTTTAGGTGATGTGAATGTCAAAGTTGCCTGTCGATTGTCTGGCGAAAACTTAATGTCATATTTGGCAAAAATCAAGACGATGGCTATAGTCTATGCCAAATAGGCGCTCAAACATTACGGTTATCTCATGGCAGTAAAAAAATTCGAT
The DNA here is from genome assembly GCA_013216025.1 of Algicola sp. Classification (GTDB taxonomy): domain Bacteria; phylum Pseudomonadota; class Gammaproteobacteria; order Enterobacterales; family Alteromonadaceae; genus JABSOG01. The sequence goes on from JABSOG010000330.1 coordinate 3,526, forward strand.
AAACAGGCATTATCACAACGGTTTGTGGGTGAAACCGTCAACTTTGTTAAATTGATGGCAGCAAACATCAAAGATAACGTTGATCAGCATGGCGAAGTGATTGTCGAAAACGCCGGGGTAACGGGTTCTGTTTTCAAAGTGTTTGGCCAGCAATATCTTGATAGTTACTTTGGCAAGTTGTCTGAACATAAGCTCGAAGCATTTGGTGTTAAATGTTACCTAAAAGCCGCAATGGATTGTGCAGAACAAGCCTTAAAAGAGCTGCCAACAGAGATATTCGAGGGCAGTTTTAATCTGTCGACATTCACAACAACCCTACAAGCGCAAAGTGATAACACCGACGATTTGCGCCTCTATCTAAACCCCACTTTTAACCCAGCCGTAAAACTGGTGCGTCAAACCTATCTGGCTTATTTACAACAACTGGGCGTGAGCGACGACAACTGCAATCAGTTTAGCCGTGCCTTTGAAGCTGAAATTAAGTCGTCGATAAAAGAAAGTTTTGGCAAAGACTACCAAGCGCATCAAGACGAAGTAAAACAAAAGTGGTTCACTCAAAGCGAAGAGCTGTTATTGGCAACAATGAGCGAATTGAAGCGGGTCGGTTTGCAAGAGGGCGAATCGCTAGATTATGCCCAGACATATGGGCAATGGCGTGATTGCGATGACTTGACCAATGACACACTTGCGGAAGCTAAAGAAGATGAGCAACAAAGCGTTGCAGACTTAATTGGCCAACATTTGCGAAGTGCAGATGATGACGAATGGAAAAATGTCATTACTTTTATCGCAGCCGATTTTGGTAAAGGCAAAACGGTTTATATGAAACACCATGCCGCCGTTTTGGCTGATGAGTATCTAAAAACCGGCTCAGGGGCATTACCCGTTTACTTTAATTTGAATCAATATCGAAATGACAAAAAATATGACAACCAACGCCATCGAGGCATTATCGACAGCTACCTGCGGCAAGATTTTAAGATTTTAAGATTTTAAGATTGATATTGAAAGCGAAGCGTTTAAAGACAAATCGTTTATATTTTTGATTGACTCGTTAGACGAAAGTGGCGATTTAAGCCAAATACATGATGTACTGGCATCAGTGCACAAAATCAATAAAAATGCGCCAATGGACAGCCCCTGCCACAAAATCATTGTTGCCACCCGGCCGATTGATAAAGAACTGACAAAAGCTATTGGAGAGTTCAAATCAAAATGTTCGAAGGATGCTCACCCCCAGTTTATTTCACTCTATGGCTTTAAGGCCGCGCAATTTGATACTTGGTTAAAAGCGGCTGTGTTGAACAAATTAGCCAAAAATGAAGCTTTGCAGCCAAACGAAGATTCAGTCGGTTCATTATTAATCAAGGGCTGGCAACAGCCTGATTTCTCAGCTCACAAAACACTGAAAGAAAATAAAGTACTGGGTGAGCAAGAGCTGGTAAAACCACTGTTCGCCTACATTTTATATCAACTGCTATCGAACAATATCACCATTCCAGCCAGTGGCAGGGTCGGCATTTATCTGGCGTTTTTACACTACATCACCAGCCAAGCTAAGTTTGTTCACGATACCGATGTCACCACCGAAGATGAACACTGCAACCGAAAGGTACTCCATGCGATTGCCGCATTATGGTGTAAACAGCGTAGTACTGGCAAGCAATCGGTTTTAGCCAAAGAAGACATCAATTTCAGCTTGCTTGGCACCAATACACCAGATGACCAAGGCAAAGCGCAGATTGAACGTATCGACGAATTGAAATTTCTATCGCATTCATATTTTGGCGATAACGAGCAGCAACTGCATTTTCAACATCAGTCATTTGCCGAGATATTATTGGCTGAATACTACTTAAAGGTGTTTGTTGGTGAAGCACTAGAAGATGAGCCAGGTATTATGTCGACCCGCCAGCATTTGTTTGTTGGTGAGCCAACGGTCGCCACAATGGAATTCTTTGTCGAACTAATCAAATTGTTGGTAAAAAGTGTGGTTACAGACGATGAAGAACCTAATGAAGCTGTACTTGTCGCCAGACGCTTGTTATTGCCGACCATTGGCAGTTTGGCTACCCCATTTTTTCGTAAAAAACTGCATAGCCAATATTTGAAAGTGCAATTTTATGGCCGCTCAAATCACACCTTAATTAACGAATCTAAATTGTTGAATGAGCGATGGCCGATTGATGAGACTGTTTTGAATAACCTGATGTCATTGGCTAGCGATATTTTAGACCAAAAGAATAGTTTACGGCTGACACCGGCAAAACCAACAACCGCCTTGTTTGGCAATGAGTTGATTTTGCTTGAAGAGGGGGGGGATTGTGGTCGGCCTGATGTTGATAAATGGTTGGCTATTTTAATGGGGGGATTGGTTGCACGGGAGTTATCACCTCGGCAGTACTTTTTTGAAAATGAAAGTAGGGGTAAGCAGTTTTTTCAGTTGATTCAGGATTCTCCTCAGAGGGAAGCGCCTAAGTGGGTTAGCCCTGTTAGTGAGGGGATTTTTCACAGGCTAAATTTATTTAATATGGACCTAAAGGGGATTACATTGAATGGCTTCGATTTTAATGGGTCAACATTTAGCAGTGTTGATTTTAGGTTTTCATTAATAACCAGTAAATTAGAGGACTGTCAATTTCACCATCTTCGTATGCGTGATTGTTTGGTTATGGGTTCATTGAGTTATTCTACATTTGGTTATTCAGCCATCTTAAATTCAAGAATAATTGGCGCTGCGTTTATAAACCTAAAAACTGTAGATATATTAACTTTAAGTGGTACGTTGTTTGATTATTTAAAATTACCTAATACATTGAGCGTTAAGTTCTCTGGGGACATTCATCATTCAGGTCATGTTGACACTACAAGGTCAGTGCTTGGTACGCTAAGAGAGTATGGTGAAATAATTGAGGAGGAGCTGACTGGTCTTCGTAGGCCTGAATCAATTATTACACTGATCGAGTCTGGATTAAAGCTGGAGATTTTTACGAAAGCAGATATCACCTACAGTTTTGAATTTATGAGCAAGCGGGATCGAGACCTATTTATCAGCTCGTGGCCAGACGAATTAAAACCGCTATTTACCAATATCCGTAATGACCCAGACTATTTAGAATTGGAGAGACGGTATTATAAGCAGTAGTAAGAATAACTTAAGAGATTCACTTGCAACAAACCGCCCAACAATTAACCGGGAACACACTCAATCGAGCAATAAATGTAAAAGTCCGTAAAGAAGCTTGATAGCCTGCTTGTCGTCAATTAGGATAAACCCATTGTAATAATGAATGACCATAAAAAAACAAACAAAAGCGGAAAACATCTATGGGCAGTCGCCTAAAACATCATCTTAACTGTCACCTTAAACTTCATCTTAAAAGGTGGACTGTGGGGGTTTGCACTCTATTACTGGTCGCGTGTTCGAGCGTGCCAGAGCTAGATCAGCAAATTCGTGATATCCCGGTGCCACAGCAATGGAAAAAAGGTACCGAGGTTTTGTCGGTGCAGCATCATTGGTTGGCACAATTGGCCGATGAACAGGGGCAATTGACCGAACTTGTCGATAAAGCACTCGCCAGCAATCATCAGTTACGCCAGCTAGCCTTTAACGTCGACATTAAAAAGCAGCAATTGATTGCCTCGGGTAGTGCGCTGTGGCCTTCTTTAGATTTAACGCTGAGTGAGAGCCGCCGTAAAAATGGGGCGACGGCTAATATTGCTAACAGTTACAGTAGTAGTGTCGATTTGCAATATGAGCTAGATGTTTGGGGCAAGTTGTCGGCCAATGAACGTCAAGCGAACCTCAATTTTATGGCCGAGCAAGCCAGTTTTCAACAAGCCAAACAGCAATTAGTCGCCAATGTCGTGACCCAGTGGTTTGCCGTGATTGAAGCCCGCAAACAATTAGATTTGTATTTGCAACGCGTGACTAACTCGAAGCAGAATCTAGAGATCATCGATACCGGTTACAAGCAAGGCATTAATAACGCGCTTGATGTCTATTTGACCCGTAACGAATTGAACAATGAACTCGCCCGAACGGCCCAACAAAAAGACACCTTGGTTAAGGCGACAAGACAGCTTGAACGGTTATTGGGTGACTACCCCAAAGGCAGCCTTGAGGTCAATGCCGACCTGCCGCTTTTACAAAACGAAATTCCGCTGGGTCTACCCTCAGAACTTATCAGTCGCAAGCCCGCTTTGGTGGGGAATTGGTATCAGTTATTGGCTAAGGATGCGCAATTGGCTTATGCTCATAAACAGCGCTTTCCGAGTTTAAAACTACGCAGTTCGATAGGTAAAGATGGGGCAAATTTAGCCGATATGTTTTCGGCTCAATTGGGCTGGTCATTACTGGGCAGTTTAACCGCACCGCTTTTTGATGCTGGTCGACTAAAAGCCCAAGAAACACAAGCATTGCTGAGTCTGAAACAGGGCGAACAACAATACCTCGACAGTCTTTATAGTGCCTTCAGTGAGGTCGAAAACGCGGTTTCAAGCGAGTCGACACTCAAAGAACGTTATCAGTTGATGGTTAAGGCCCAACAAAATGCACAGGCGGCAAAAACCCTGTCTTTTGAACAATATAGAAATGGTTTGGTTAGTTATACCACGGTACTCGATGCGCAAAATAGGGCATTTGATGCGCAAAGTACGGTGATCCAAATTAAGAATCAGTTGATCGTCAATAGGATCAAATTACATATAGCGCTTGGCGGTGATTTTGCCGAGCCTACCAGCCTTGAAAAGGTCAAGTAAGACATGTCTAAACGAAAGATTATCATCCCCATTGCAATTGTTGTTGTGACAATTGCTGCGTGGCAGTTGATCATGCTCAATCCCCCAGAAAGTCGCCGTGGACGCCCAGCGAAAACCGCGCAAATCTCGGTTGAAGTACAAAAACTCAGACCACAATCTTATGACGTGATACTTGACAGTTTTGGTACCGTTAAACCTCGCACCGAAAGTGTTTTGGTCGCCCAAGTGTCGGGTCAAATTAACTATGTTAGCAGTCAATTTCGCGATG
>JABSOG010000331.1 GCA_013216025.1 Algicola sp.
CACCGTTGAAGACGACGTAAAACAAGCCAAATACATTATCGACAAACTACTGGCCGCCCGCGAGTCGGGCACACTGCTCAAACATCAATCGGTTTTATTTCGTTCCAGTCATCGCAGCGACCGATTAGAGCTGGCATTAACCCAACGCAACATTCCCTACGTCAAACACGGTGGCCTGAAGTTTCTTGAAGCCGCCCACGTAAAAGACCTGCTCAGCATCATGCGCTTTGCCGACAACCCCAAACATCAGATCTCAGGCTTTAGAGTGCTTAAAATGCTGCCGCGCATTGGTCCGCGCACAGCCGAATCTATTTTGAGCCACTTAACCCAACAAAATAACGACTTGTACAGCTTGGCAGGTTACCAATCGGCCATGGTTAAAAACGATCAATGGACACAACTGTGCAAACTACTGCCCGGCGTTCACCACAACACCATCAGCTGGAGCGACCAACTATCGCAAGTGGCCGGATGGTATAAAGAAATTTTAGAAGCCAACTACGACAACCACTTTGTGCGCTGGGGAGATATCGAACAGCTGGTGAGAATGTCGCAACAATATAACAGCCGCGAAAGGTTTTTGAGCGAGCTGACGCTAGACCCACCCGTATCGTCTGGCGATTTGGCGGGCGCCCCGTTACTTGATGACGACTTTTTGATCTTAAGCACCATACACAGCGCCAAAGGCCAAGAGTGGAAAAATGTGTTTGTCTTAAACGTTGCCGATGGTAATTTTCCCAACGAATACGCTTGTGGTGACGACAAATTAATAGAAGAAGAAAGACGATTATTATATGTGGCAATGACCCGCGCCAAAGAAGAGTTACACCTTATTCAACCGCTAAAATACTGGGTGCCACAACAACAGCAACACGGCGACAAACACGTATTTGGCAGCAAAAGCCGCTTTTTAACCGAAAGCGTAATGACCAACCTAGAGACAACAACCTACCCTCGCAAACAGCCCACGGCAAACGAACAATTGGCTGGGCAAAAAGCGCTGACAGATATTAGAAAATCAATTTTGAGTAGTTGGACGTAGAGGTTGGTCATGCTCGGAGGATGTTGTGAAAGGCTGAAATTACTTGCGTAGAGTACGCTGTACGCGAGGCCGATGATTTAATCATAATAACATCGTAGGTCGTGGTTGAGGAGCTTGCGACGAAGCCCGACACTCATATTTCGGCCTAATTTGGTGTGTCGGGCTTCCGGCTTCGCCGTTCAACCACGACCTACGGCTATCAATTCGACTAGGTCTACAACCTCGCGTGAGACGCACCCTACGTACAAATCGACTCTAACAAGCCCTTTCAAGAAACCAAATCTTAGTAGACCTACGACACCCTAAACTCAACCGTCTTAGACTTAACCATTAAACTGGCCTGCTGGTTGCTGTCAAAATGCGCAATGTCGTCGCGCCAGCGCAAAAAGCGGCGGGTACGTTCTTCAGGATCCCGCGTGATGAAATCTTGATATTCTTTAAGCAGCGTTTGCGCTGTTAACTCGTTACGCCTTACTTGCTCTTGCTTTGAATCTTCCGACATAAAAAACACCACATACGCAAACTGGGCGATGGCCTTACACTTGGCGACAAAGCCAACTGTGTTTTTACGCGGGATGTGTAAATGCACTGGCGACCCTGACAATTGCGCCGAATGTTGCAAATTACCTACACCGTAATGATTGAATTCGTTGTAGGCAATGATGGCCAGCGCCATCAGTGCTATCGCGAATGCGCCAATTGTAACCATTTGAAAACCTCACTCCACTTACGGGCAACTAACACAGAGCAAAACATGAACGCAGTGATCAGGTTCTCTCCATAAGAATATAGCGAATATAATAAAGTAGAATCACGATTACCCAAAAGTATAATATCTACATGCATGATCATATTCAGCACAATTGACAACCCCAAACAACGCAGCACATATTTGACCGTGTCATGATACGGTAACGCCAGCAAGCGGTGCAGACCAGTGATAGCAAAAAGGGTTATCGCATTTATAATCATCCAAATTAAATACACATGAATGACACTGTTGTAAAACATCAAACTCGACTTATCAAGTCCAATTTTGTAAGAGGTAAAAGTGTGGATAACGGCCATGGCCAAGCACAAACTGCCGGCCAAGATCATCAAAGATTTGTTACTGTCTTTTTTAACAAAGTGGTAAACAAACAACAGCCCGTAACAAATATTCGCTGTTAGGGTGATGTAAAACACAATTAAATCTGTGGTTAAATATTCCATATTTACTTTTTCTTTTATATTCGTCGTTCAAACAACCACTAGCCCGGTGGCTTAGGTGGTGGAAACTCTACTTGTCCAGGCCCTGGAATTGTGGTCAGGGCCACTCTTATTCTTAAGGAACGAGCCAAAGTCGGTACCAGCTGATATTTATTGATTGCCTCATTCACGGTAAGATCCGTATTTTGTACTTCTTGGGCAACAACATCAACCGTGATCTGCTCGATCTCGACATAAGTTGGCAACAAACCGGTTTTTTCGATATTTTCTACCTGTTGAGCAACCCGGCCTTCAAGCTGGGTCACATCAGCCTCACCTGCAAACACCGTGGTACTTAACACCAAAGGACAGGCTAACAACACCATTTTACTAAATTTGAAATCACGCATATGAACTTCCAATTGATTGTTTTTGCAGCACAATAATTCTTCCTAAACGTTAATGCATTCAAAACCATTTATTAATGGGTCATTTACAATATACGATGTGGCGTAACAAAACAAGCGGGTAAAATGGACAAAATGAGACTATTTTAAGCTAATAACGACTGTTCGACGAAAAAACCAGCAGATTGATCCTTTCGATCTATTACAACACGTAGACAAAGAGGATGTTGCGAATAGTTGTTTCTATTGTAGGCGAGCATTTATGCCCGCATCTTTTCATTGATGTTATACGAGCCATTGTTTATCGAAAAAAAAGCGGACATAAATACACCGCCTACAGATCCGACATTCATGTAGGCGACACATTGATCGAGTTAGTTTTTGCCACTGCTGTGGCACTAAATAAAACTGCCTAAGCAAATTTATCAATCTTCATAAAAATCATCGCCCCTCTTTAATCCCTTAGCATGGGCCAAGATGAACACATTTTTTGGTAATGCAGGCTCAACGCTATTTTGTTCAACAACGTTTAACAAAGGCACTGTCGCATCTAATTTGGCCTGCGATGGCACATAATCACCAGTGGACTCAATTAATACCCGCTGGGCTGCACGGATATTGTCAAAACAATGGGCCTTCTGCTCAGCGTTATCGGCAGTTCGTAATTGTTTCTCCCAATAACCCATCGCCTTGGCCGCCAATTCTGCTTTGCTATATTCTCTTTCAGGCGTCCACCTAGGTTCTATACTCAGCGCAATATTGTGTCTGATTTTAGTATATAGCCCAACAAACAGGGCCGCATAGACCAGAATAATCAATACAATCAAATAGTCCATCGCTTCAATCCTTCAAGACCTTTTTTATTGAAATGCAAATAGTATATCGCCAACAAACCAAGGCCGAAACTCACCACAGCCATAGCAATATTTAACGTGGGAATGCCTATAGTGTAAATTGCTTTCATATTAACGTTGGTCTTGAAAATAACAATCTCAGCATATTGAGCCAGTTGCAAACACCCCGAAACCAAAAATGAAACACCAGTAAACTGTCCCAGAGTACTTATTTTAACATTTTCAGCTTTGTGAACCTTATATAAAACAGCCAAAGAAATCAGATAGAAACTGGCAAACCCCATAAACCAAGTAAAATGAACCATGGAACTAATACCGGGACTACCTTCTATATACCAAACCAGTACTTCCTGATAACCCAACATAAGTGTATTCGACACCAATATAATGATCATCGTAATAAGACTTGATTTAGCGCCATAGTACTTTTTGGAAATGTAATAAAACATCAACAAGGCCATAGCATATACAAACCACAATACCCGGCTGATATTTTCTAACAACTCATACAGTTCATTCATTTTTTCAGTCTATAACCAAATAGTTAGCAACATGGTGGCTGAATACCACTACCGCCAAAATAAGAAGCTTCGATTTCAATCAACAACTTGCGTTGTTCTATCGGATCGGTGATTTCGTATGTCGCAATGGCCTTGTCAGCTTTTTCTTTGACAGTGACATCGGCAACGACTGCTTCCTCGGTTGTTACCTTTTTAACAATTAACGCCATTTTCAAATTATCACGTTCCTGCGAGGTTAACAACACCCCATGAGTTTGATCAATTTGGGCCGCTTGTTCTTCAACTTGTGCGTTAATATTGTCTAACGCTTCGCCTGCGTTGGCAATACTGGCACAAAAGACACACGCAAATGCCATACCTTTGCCAAAGGCTGATACTAAATTATTCATAATTATTTTTATCCAGAAAATACTAAAGATCTAATCCGTTAGAAGATGAAGTGGTGCAATCAATGCCCACAGAAAGTGGAGATTGTTAACTTTTGGTTATTTTTAGTAACAACAGTTAACAACCGGGCCCATTTAAGCCCATCAATTGGTCAGGTTCAAGGGAACCTGCCACCATCTATCTTATTATACGACCCCCATGGTCTGGCATATTCGCGTACAGATAACCTTTAAAATCAGTATATTATGAACATAGAAAAAACTCATTTTTTATCTGGTAATGCGACAGTTAATTTTCAGTGGGTTACACAAATGTTGCAGCGAGCCACATCGACACCAAGTCGAAATTAAAAACTGTACATAACAACAGTATAATATTCAATCGCCAAATCGCAAGTAAATAGCTGGTTTTTTATACAATCAGTAAGACTGAATTTCGGGCTCGCAGGGCAAGTGAAATCGTATTTGTATTCTTCAGTTTGACGATTTGCGTTCTCTCCTTAGATAGCGTGCCTATTTTAACCGTGACAATACCCCACCTGAGCATATAAACACGGGGTCAAGCAGGGATTTTTAACCTTGCTTGCACGTTTGTTCGCCACTATATATGTCAGTCCAATAACGGTAGAATACGTGGCCTTAATCTATTACTACCAGAGAAACTGTACACATGGGTATAAAATCAAGCGCTCTTTTGTGTTGTCTCAGCGCTACTTTACTGTTGTCAGGTTGTAAATCGACCCAGGTGACGCAGCTGCAACGTTACCAAAACCTACAAGCCGATTGGGCCGCTAACCCAACACTGGGCATAACCAAACTCGAAATTGAGTTCGTTGCGACAACCAGAGGCAGCGTGATAAACACTTCCTGGGTGCTTGGCGGTATAATTGCGGCGACCATAGCCAATGCGGTGACAAGCGATGAAAACAATGGGAGCAGCCAACGGCTGAAGGGCAAGGCATTGGCGACATTTGAGCGAATGTTTGGTGAGGCCAACATCAACTTTCACGTAAACCCGCAATGGGCCGACTTCTCAGATGACAACAAAACCGAAATAACGTTCAGCCCAAATAAATTAAGCGGATTTAACGTACAAATGTCATCAGTTGTCACCGACACCGCCTTGAACGGCGCCCGTGTTGAGGTGTCTGACACTCTCACGATGAGCACTCAATGGCTCTTTCACAGCACCACCGGTCGGCCACCCTACGAATTGAAAAGCCACTCGTCAATATCGCCAACGTCGACAATATCAAGAGCAATGCCAAAATATCACGAATTGCTCAATGAACTGCAAACCAAAAATATCAAAAGACTCATCGTATTTGTACAAGAATTAAATAATACCAATGAGCCCAAATAAAAAAGGTTCTACATCAACATGATCTTGATAAGTGCACTGTTTATTGTCGCCCTGCTGGGCTATTTGGCCCAAACCATTGGCTTGTGCTTGGTACGTGGCATAAAAGAACTTAAAGACGGTAACCCGTTGTTTTTATCTGCTATTTTATTAAGCGGCGTGTTTGCCTGGGTGTATGCAGCTTTGGCCTATGCCCTAGATATGCCGGTGCAATTTAAAACCTACACAGCCAGCGGATGGTTCGCCCTTGGTGGATTTTTATTTGGTCTGGGCACCGCATTTAATCAAGGCTGCGGCGTGTCGACCTTAAGTAAACTCGCCCGTGGTGACCTAAAAATGATCGCCACCATCATCGGCTGGTTAGCGGGCTGGGCGATGCTGGGGGCATGGCAACCCGACATGAATATCGTCACAGCGACAAAACCTACCAATCAAACCTACGGCATTTTGGCAGCAACCTCCGCAGCCTTAGTTATATGGACATTGTTCGGCGACAAAGAACGAAAAAAACTGTGGTTTAGCATGATGGCCATTGGCCTGCTTGCCAGCTGTTTGTTTTTATACGAACCACAATGGACGCCCAGCGGTTTACTGCACGGCATCAGTACAGCCATGTTTGAACAAAACACGCCGCAATGGCCATCAATAGAACGTTACCTGATTTTTGTCGCTTTGCTCGGCGGCATGTTTTTGGCTGCATGGCGCACTCAGCGGTTCGAATTTGTAAAATCAAATTGGCAACAATGGACAGCACACATCTTAGCAGGCAGCTTAATGGGCATAGGTGCCTCACTGGCACTGGGCGGTAACGATTCGCAATTGCTGTTGGCATTACCAACCTTTTCGTCAGCCGGCATTGTAACCGTTATTGCGATGTTACTGGGCATATGGCTTGGATTGATGATGAGAGCAAAAATGTTGGCTGTTAAAAATAAAAATTTAGACAAAGAGCGGTAACAGCATTCAATTGCCGTTATATTAAAGTTTGTGACTATTTGAATTGATTTAATGACTGGAACACAAAGATGAAGTTGATAACAACAAAAACACAAAAAAAACAAACCCTGTTAAGAATCGCGGCCACCATCGCAATAATATTTGTCGTCATTATTGCGATTAGGTTTGATGACATTCAAGGCGGATTTTTAATCGCATCAAATCAATATGAAACATCCGAAGGCCATATTGTAGTGTCCCAGGGTAAGCTGCGATACAAAATTCAATACCAATTTGAAGTTAATGGCCAACAATACACATCAAACAAAGTACATTTTGGCCCCACCAAATACAATAGCCTTAAAAAGTCACAAGATTTGTCCAACGCGTATCCGGTTGGACAACAGGTGGTGGTTTATTACAAAAAGGACAACCCGGGGTTTTCTGTATTAAACCCATCAGTAAACAGCAATGACGACTTTATCCTAATGTTTGCCCTGCTTGGCTTTATAGGCTTGGTGTTACTCATTGCAGCGATTTCAGTGAAAAGCGAGTCAGATAAAGTGCCGGTCAAACAACCTAATAAGAAAAAAGGCAAAAGGCGTAAAAACAACAAACACTAAAATCACTATTCAAACTAGGTGTCACCGTTGTCGGCAACAGGTTTTAATGCCGATATTTGGGATTTTCACTCAAATCCCAAAACGACTTTCCCTTGTTATATGACACATCAGCAATGGTTGAAAAAAGATGTGGGAGTATTTTGTAGCGGGCAATAAAAAAAATTAAACGCTATCGGGGTCGATACCAGCCTTTTGCAGCATTGCTTTGTATTTGTTTGCTGCTACCCGATCCAGTTCCGCTTTACGCTGTTCTTGGAGCCTGAGGTTTTTCTCCTTTTCTGCTATAACCCTAGCTTGCTCAGCCTCACCCTTAGCTTGTTTAATTCTCAATTCGTCTTGCGCTGATTTGGCAGCCGCTTCTGCCAATTTCTGATTTTTATCCTCGGCAACAGATTTATCAGACAGTTGAATTCTCAACACTTGCTGACGTGTCTTGTAGCGATAGTAATCTTCACTTTGATCGGAAAATGCATTTAAAACGCTCATGGCTTCTCTCATCTGTGGCAGTTGTTTCAGCTCGGGTGGCAAAGCCTTGAATTGCTTGCCCTCTTTAAAGAAGTATAACCAATTATCCTCCGGTTGTAATGTGTCCGGTTTTTGCCATTTGGCCAGCTCCAACACATGAATAGACAGGTGCTCATTCAACAAGACGTCATGATGCCTGTCGTAGCATTCAAAGTGATGATGGCAAGCGGGTGAATCCTTTATCAATTTGCCAGTCAGTAGCCAAATTGAAATCACTGGCTTTAGTTTATCAAACCCAACTCCCTCGGTTAATTGGCCTTGATAAATATCACCCCAATTATGCAGCATCCGATTAGCAAGATATTCTGGCGTAGCCACTTGCACTTCTATCTGATAAGTATTGCCATTTTCGTCTAGTGCGCGAATATCTACAATAGACAATTTGTCTTCCAAATAATCCTTTTCACAATAAGGATTATTCACCACGATTTGTGTTATCAATGAAAGTGGCTTTAATATGGCGTTAAGAAAATCTATCAGCAGTTTTTCGTGGCCAACGGCTGCAAGAATTTTTTTGAAAACACAATCTATAGTTGGGTCTATGAAATATTTCACCATGGTGCCTCAAAAACTGGATATAATAACAGTATAAAATATAACCAGTAATCTTGCCAATATATACTGGTTATGTTTAAGGGGTATCCACTTAGCTCCACCCGTGTCAATATGTAGTGATGAGCCGTTCGTCGAAAACACTAATAGCAGGTGT
>JABSOG010000332.1 GCA_013216025.1 Algicola sp.
TTAATTGCCGTATGTAGTTGTTCTACTTACAAAATTAATAACGCAGTCAGTGGCCATTTTAACCAGCAAAATAGACCTGTTAATTATGGAGATTGGTATAAGTGACCTTTGCTTCATCGCCACTGCGTTAGAAGCATCCATAACCCCTTAATATTAAATACAATTTCTTTCCGATAGAAAACGGTTAGATTAAAACAGCCTTTTTTGATAATCCAAAGCGTAAAGTGGGGTTCATACCAAACCCATTAAATAACAGCGCCTTTACGCAACTGGAGTTCACATGAAATTACTCAATAAACTGTCTTTAATCGCCCTTGGTTTTGCCACGACTATAGCGGTGCCTTTACATGCCGAAGAGCATGGCAAAGAGCAAGCACAAGTGATGAACGCCCACTTTAAAAAAGGCGAAGTCATGTGCCTGGTTTCATCTGTCAGTTGGCCAGACAACCAGGCAATCAAACAGACCTATTTTCAGGGTGTTTTACCCGTTGCCTCCGAGGTAGGATTTCAATTCATGTTCAACCTCAAAGTAGACACCCAATTGGCTGGCACCCACAAAGCACCAGCGTTTGGCCTAATCAAACTGCCCAGCACTCAGGCAAAATTAGATTTACTCACCATACACTTGCCAAAATGGCAAAAATTCAGAGAAATGCGCCCAGACGTATGGCAATCACTGGTGCAACGCGAATACGAAATTCAGCAAACCACAAATTTCAGTTACGACAGCAAAAAATACTATCAGGTCGAAACCTTTTGGCTGCAAGACGACAAGGCTGACGAATTCGCCAACTACCGAATGGCACGTCAGTCATACCACACTAAACTCAACGGTCGAATATTCTTCGAATCAAACACCCCAAGCCACTACGAAACACTGGGCACCGAGCGCGCGCCAAGCCACACCATCATCACTGAATGGGACAATAAAGCGCAGTTTGAAACCTACAACCAACTGGCTGAAACCAAACCGTTTAAATACCTGGCCGGTTACAACGCCTGGTTAATGACAACCATGCCTTCTCAATCTTAAGAATCAAGGGGTCAGAGATCTTGAAAAGCCAATAACAACCATAAGATCAATTACTTAAAATCAAGGGGCCAGAGAGCTACGTGGACGTAGCCAATTAATTCAATGCAGCAAACCCGTCAGCTCCAAGTTGCCTGAAATCAGGTTCTCGACAACACTGCTGCGTTGTTCTATTTAACATTTTTGCATTACTCTGGCCCCTTGATTTTAACTGACTGATTATATTAGTATTATTGTGTTTTCAACGTATCTGACCCCTTGATTTCTGTTATTTCCCCCACATTTACCGTACCATTAGCACCACAATAATAACTTTTACTGTGGTGCCCCCGCTCAATGTCTTTAGCGATTGAAAACTCATTCAAAATTGGACAATGGACCGTCGACCCCCAACGTCATCTATTGTTCGATGACAATAGCCATACCCAAAGCGATATCGCGCCAAGTTTAATGGCTCTGTTGTGCTATTTGGCCAATAATCATGGCAAAGTGATTAGCCGCGACGAATTAATCACCCACGTTTGGCAGGGTAATGTAGTCTCTGATGAATCGGTCAGCCGCAGTATCGCCTTTTTGCGTAAATCGCTGGGTGATTCTGCCAAGTCGCCGCGCTACATAAAAACCATTTCTAAACAGGGTTACCAGTTTTTGCTTGAACCGAAAAGTGTCGAAGCGCAAAAACCTATTGAAACACCACAAGCACCCAGCACCAAAACGAAAGCCAATTCTATGGCGCTTGCCGGGTTGTTTACCATTATCATATTGTCGATGGTGGCAGTTTACTTTATTTGGCCAACTCCCCCATCAACAGACACAGCACCAAAATTTGGTCAAATGCATAAATTGCCGTTATCCTCACAGCAAAATATTAACCGACAGCCCAGATTTTCACCTGATGGGCGTTTTGTGATCAGCACAGAGATTAAAGATCGGCAAAACTCTCTGATATTGCGAGATTTAACCAGTGGCAGCAAACGAGTTTTATTCAGCGCCCAAAACGATCGTTTCGTCAACCCGACATTTTCTCCCACTTCAGAAGATATCGCTTTTGCGATACTACGCCGCAGCGATGAAATCTATTCGTGCGACCTGATGATATACACCTTTAAAACCAACGATAGCCGTAAACTAACAGACTGTGGGTGGATGTATTATACCAACCTATCATTCAGTTCAGACGGCAAAACATTGGTTGCCACACAATTGAATCGCCAAAAAGCCGTTGCCGGTCTGATTGAAATTAATGTCGACAGCGGTCAAATCAAAAAACTGGTATTCCCTCCAAAAAAAGGCAATGGCTACCTGTTTTCGCGGTTGTCACCAAGTAACCAAAAAGTGGCGTTTGTGCTGTATAACCGTAATAACAAAACCGGGCATATTGGCATTTATCACTACGATACAGGGCAAGTCACCACGCTCGCGCCCCAATTCAACCGAGTGCAACAAGTGGTTTGGGGGGCAACCGACCAAGCAATCTATTTTTCAGATAAGGCCAACACAGGGGCTGGCATTTGGCATTTAAACCTAAGCACTCAAAAAACCACTTTTGTTTACAATGAATTGGTCAAAGATTTTGATGTCGATCCAGCCACAGGTCGTTTTGTTGCAAATATAAATATGAAAGATATCAATATTCACGTTGCCGAACTTCAAGCTGATGGCACCATCGTGCAAAAAACGCTGATCAATAGCATCGCTGATGAACAATTTCCGGCGTTGAGCCATGACGCAACCCGGCTGGCCTATGTGGCCAACCATGGTGGGTTCAGTAATGTGTGGGTGAAAAACTTGAAAACCAATAAAGAAACACAACTCACCCACTTCAAAACCGGTAGGGCCGCTAGACCCAAATGGGCGAGAGACGGAAAAAAAATGGCCTTCATTCGCACCAATCAACCGCACAATCGACTCCATGTTATAGATGCCCACAAACCAGACAAAGAGTTCACCACAATAGAACACGTCACCGATGTCGATTGGCACGACAGTTCGTCGCAATTACTACTGGGCTATAGTGGCTCAGGTAGTGAAAATGAAAGAGGAAACGCAATAAACGGCGAAATCGAAGATGCCGGTGTCTACCTTTATGATTTAGCTAGCCAATCGCACAACAAGCTGTTAAATGAATGGGTTTACGCCATCACCACCGTCAAGAAAAACCATTACTTGGCACAAAAATCTCTGCTTAGCGGATTAAATCAAGTCTACATCGAAAATGGCAAAGCCCGTTGGCAATCACTCCCTGGCCCCAAAGGGCTAAGAAACTGGAATTTCAGAGACGGGCATTTGTCAATTTTTGGATTCGATGACAAGTATCACAACACCTTATCGGTTAATACGTTATCTAATTTGCAAAATCAACCGACACTCGAAGGTTTAATCAAGCAACCGTTTGACGGTGCCTATGTACTGGACAGTAAAAACAGGCGCTTTTATTACGATAGAAACGATAGCAAACGCATGGACTTATTTTTGATTGAGCCGCTAAATTAGCAAGGCTTTTACCCCACATTTCCAACGATGATAAAGATTGCAACTATAAACCCTAAGTAATAATACGATGACTTTATTTTGATTAATCTTATGACCCTATAAATAAACACAAGATAAGTATTAGTAACTCCAATAAAATCAATATCATGTAAATTCCGTAACCAGTAGATCCGAATTCTCTCCGAAAAACCACCGATTAAGATCCCAATCTATCCTCCTTTTGACATGTTTTAGAAACTTCATCTGGGCATCATGGCTACATCTTCAAACGGCAAGCAACACACAACAAACGCTCAGCAGTATGAAGCAATTTAAACACTCGATAAAAACACACTACATATAGAAAAGGTAATAACAATGAACAACAAAATAATGACAGGTTTGGTATTAGCAGCGTTCGGTTTAACAGCAAACAACGCAAGCGCAGCACAAGAAATATACTCAGCCCAAGAAGCGACATTAACCTGTACTACTCCGGCCGTCTGTAATGATTATTCAGCGATGCATCCTATTACAGTAAAAGCCGAAGGCTCACAAAGACTACTGACCTGGAACAACAACGAACCAGTAGGTACCAATCTAGACATTTACACTGCAAATACAGTCGCAGGTACCTGTAGTGACGGCACCCGTGTAACAGCCGTATGGGAATTGCATGACGGTGGAAAACCCTATAAGGCTACAGTCACCCACTGCGATGGTACAACCAAATCTGAATACGCCATTACAGTCAATCATGAAACCTATAGAGACATCATCATTGGTGATTACATCGATGAAGGGGAGTGTAGTAACAATACTTCAAGTCCAGATCCAGTTTCAGGTTGGAATGAAGATTGCACCCCAAGAACCTAATTGCTTAGCCATTCTAGAACCAATGAACGCCTGACTAAATGCGGAGCGTTCATTGGCCTCCCCTCAACCGAATAGCGGCAACATTGACAACGGGTTTACTCTTTACTTTAGATGCGACCAGAGCATCGTTTAATGATACTAACAACCCATTTCCAGCAGCGAGCGATCCAGCCACAATTCATACCAGCCCAAAAAGTCAGTTCGTCCGATCTGCTGAAAATATGGGTCCGGATAGATACCACCATCATTTCCACGGTCATCAACCCATATGTTGCCAGCTTCAGGCCCGTTAACGACTAGGTTCAAAGACACTCCACAGCCAAAATTACAAATATTCAGCACACCATTAACCCATTTATCATCAAAATAGACTGCTTCATACCTGTCGAATGCTTCACTTTCTAGCTCAGCGTCTGGCGATGACATATTCCAGCGGTCCGTTAACGTAAATGGTTTTGAAGGGTCAAGCAGTTCATCTTCACGCTTGGCATCCAAATCAATAAACAGACTATCCTGAAGCTTTTCAACACCGTAATACGGCCCAGCACCACCATTGCCCAATTCAAGCAAGAAATGCCTGTATCCATTTGGTAAAGCAATGTCGAAACGACTTTCAAAGTCCCTTACTTCCTGCTCAGAGCAAATGGGATTTAGTTGATAACAGTGTGCTTCACTGCCGAACAAAGAATATGAGCTATCCATTGACTCAAGTTTAAGTAACTTAGATTTTATCGAATGCAGTTTATTCTCAATATTCATATCATCCCAAACTATTTTTATCGTTCGTGGATTTACCCACGTATTGAATGCCAAGCCTACACGCTAAAGGCAGTAACAATAATGTCGACTCTAACAGGTGTATGGTTTTATTGTTATATTTTCCCTAATTTCTATTCAAGAACCCGCTGTTATTCCTCCTAATTCCATCGTAAAGTTATTAACGTTTCAAAAGAAACAAAAAAACTCAGAAGGCGGCAGCTATTTAAAAACGTGGTTTGGTCCCTTCCAGACCTCAAACCAACCTAGTATCAACCACCAACTTGCTATGCAAAGTCTTATGAACAGGACATTTATCCGCAATCTCCAACATCCGCTGTCGCTGTGCATCGGTCAAATCGCCGACCAACGTCACCTTGCGGTCAATCACTTCAATACGCGGGTTCTCATCATCACATTGTTGGCAATCGGCTCCGTGGCTGCGGCTATGACTCAATTCAACCGTTACTTGCTCAAGTGGCAGCTTTTTACGCTCGGCGTACATCCGCAAAGTCATCGCAGTACAAGCGCCCAATCCGGCCAGCAAATGTTCGTAAGGGTCTGGGCCGAGGTTGTCACCACCCACACTGACGGGTTCGTCGGCAATCCATTGGTGTGAATCGCTATACACATTTTGCGTAAACACTTGATTGCGTTCGCTTACTGTTACATGGCCACCGGCGATCACATGACCACCAGCAACAGCAGACTCAACTAGTTCAGCGTTGGCCGAAGTATTTGGCAAATAGCGCCCCGCCCAAGCGGCTATCGTTGTAGCGACATATTCTGAATCGGCTTTGTTGGTCAGCAGGTGATCAGCTTGGTCAAGACTGACAAAGCTTTTGGGGTGTTTGGCGGCAACATAGATTTTCTCAGCCTGTTCGATAGACACAGTCGCATCGAGCGGCGAATGAAAAACCAAAAGCGCTTTTTTCATCGTACCAATATAACTGGTGTCGTTGTCACGCAAGTCATCAACAAACTGTTTTTTGATGGTAAACGGACGCCCGGCCAAACTAACCTTTGCCTGACCTTCTGATTCTATGGTTGCCAAATCCATAGCGAAGTTTTTTATGACATGATCAGGATCAGCCGGAGCGCCTATGGTCACTATGCCAAGGCTTTCAGGGATTTTACCTGCGGCTTTAAGCACCGCCGCCCCACCAAGGCTGTGGCCAATCAGCAGGCTTGGCGCACGATAGTGGGTTCGCAAATAATCGGCTGCAGCAATCAAATCACCAACATTCGATGAAAAATTGGTGTTGGCAAAATCGCCATCACTATTGCCAAGGCCGGTAAAGTCAAAACGCAGTACTGCGTAACCATGGACCACCAGTGCGCGAGAAATTCGTGATGCCGCCGCAACATCCTTGCCGCAAGTAAAACAGTGGGCGAATAATACAAAAGCACGAGGGTCTTGCGATGGGCTTTCGAGCAAGCCACTTAATTGCAGGGATTGCCCATCACCGGACGGGTTAAAAGCAGGAAAGTTGACTTTAGTTCGTTTACTCATGAGGATTGATTTTTCGTTTAAGCAGGCATGTGAATATGAGTCTAACAAAGCATACCGATTACACCAGTAAAGGGTTTATAACTCCCTTGGCAACTCCAACCAAAACGTGCAGCCTTCACCCAGTTTGCTGCTCACGCCAATAGTGCCGTCCATTGCTTCCATCAGCTGTTTACTGATTGATAAACCAATGCCGGTACCTTCAATATTGTTAAGGGCGTTGAGCCGTTCAAAGGGAGTGAATAACTTACCCAACTCGACTTCAGTAAACCCGGGGCCAGTATCACTAACGCTTATCCGTACGCGGTCGCTACCAACCACTTCTCCTTTAATAACAATACAGCCTTGCTCGCTGTTGTATTTAACCGCGTTGGTCAGCAAGTTCAACAACACTTGTTTAAGCCGAAGTTCATCCGCCAAAACGGTTAATCCCAAAGCACTTAGCTGATCATCAAGAGTTACTTTAGCAGCGGTTCTTTGGCGTTCGATTAAAAACAAACAGGGTTCTAGCAGTACATCAAGCTTTACCGGCTCTATTTCGACCGTCAATTTTCCTGACGCGATTTTAGCCATGTCCAACAGTTCGTTAATAAGACTCAGCAAGAAATCTCCGGCAATGAGTATTTGATCTAGATTGCTTTTTTGCACCTTATCAAGGTTTTTGCTTTGCATCAGCAATATCTGGGCAAAACCAAGAATGGCATTTAACGGGGTGCGTAACTCGTGACTCATGCGCGACAAAAACTCAGACTTGGCCCGACTCGAATCCTCTGCCTCCAATTTGGCAGCAATCAACAGCGCTTCGGCACGTTTGGCTTCTGAAATATCCCTAATAATAGCCTGTACTACATTTCGCCCCTTCAGTACCATAGGTGTCAGTCTAACTTCTGCGATAAAGTCTTCGCCGCTGGCACGCTGATGCACCCACTGAAAATGATTTTTCCCCCCGCCCCTGACCTCATCAAGAATATCGTTGACGGCATCAAATGACGCTTTGCCATCGGGTTGCAGTTTGGGTGAAAAATCAGCGGGATGGAGGCCTAAAATATCGCTTTTTTCACTATAACCAAATAGCCTTAATGCCGCCATATTACTATCGATAACGCCCATACCTCCCATCGTCATCATTGCCTCATCTGACAATTCAAATAACGCCCTAAAACTGGCTTCGCTGTCTTTAAGATCTTTTTGTGACGCTAATTTTTTGGTGACATCTTGTACCAGTGAGGCCACGCCAATAACCATTCCGTCATCGTTCACCAGTGGCGTGTTATACCATTCACAAGTGATGTAATTGCCCGTCTTGGTTATGTTTTGATTGGTTGAGCGATAGCCGTCTTTGGCATTAATGACTTTGTCCCAAGCCTCTTTAACCTGTGGCCTAACCTCGGCGGCAATGATCAATTCATCTACCCGATGACCCATCGCCTCTTTCTCGCTAAAACCAAAAATCTGTTCGGCTGCCGGATTCCACTGGGTTACCAGCATATCGCTGTCACATTCAATTAAACCCAATGGGGTATTTTGCACATGCAAAGCCAGCTTTTGCCGTGACAGGTTCAGTTGATTTTCTCGTCGCTTTGATTCGAATTGAAAGCCTATATTTTGCTCGAAATTTTCACAGGTTTGGCTGGCGCTATATAAAAACATCAATAAGTAAAACGTTAACATCAGCCCCATCAAAACGCCCAACTCATCTTCATTAATGAAAAAGCGGACTGCCAGAGGTACCAAAGAGACTAATAGAAAAAGATATGATGGGCCCCGGGCATACGCCAGGCTAGTGAGTGATCCGGCAGCCATACCACCAACGGCAAAGGCCAAAAACACCTGGCGGGTGACATCATTGGCCGGAAATAACCCGATTGAAGCTCCGCCCCACAACAGCGC
>JABSOG010000333.1 GCA_013216025.1 Algicola sp.
ATTCCCACCCACGACTTTAACGATGGGTCGCAATCTTTCCCCAACAATGTGGCGGCGCAAGATGTAACGCTTGAAATCACCGCAAGCCCGGCGCACGCAGCCTCAATCACCAGCGTGACTTTGCGAACCGACAACGCGGTGATGCTCAATGGCGTAAAAGTCGACTTGCTCGCTGCCGCTTGTTATGGCGTAGGGGATGGAAAAGTCGGCTGTAATGACATTAACCAGCCATGGCGTTACGACCCGATGTTTGTCGCCAACGGTTTTAAGGTCGACACGCA
This sequence comes from Algicola sp., assembly GCA_013216025.1. Lineage (GTDB taxonomy): Bacteria > Pseudomonadota > Gammaproteobacteria > Enterobacterales > Alteromonadaceae > JABSOG01. Next base: position 282 of record JABSOG010000333.1, read on the forward strand.
CAATGCCCACACCCAGCCTGATGGCAGTTATCACTACCATGGCACGCCCAATGCGCTGTTTGACGGTGACACCAACGCCGTAGAATCGCCAGTCATAGGTTTTGCCGCAGACGGTTATCCGATTTACGGCTCGTACTTTGACGATAACGGCACCATCAGAAAGGCAGTATCGAGCTTTAGTCTAATCAATGGCAGCAGACCCAGCGGCAACGATGAGCCGGGCGGCACATACGATGGCACTTATCGCGACGATTACGAATATGTCAGTGGCGGTGGTGATTTGGACGAATGCAACGGTATGACCGTTGACGGGGTTTATGGGTATTACGTCACCGATGGTTATCCTTACATTTTGAGCTGCTTTAAAGGGACTGTGGATGCGAGTTTTGATAAGTAGGGGGCTGGGGATTCGTTAGGGGCTGGAGGAACGGAGGCTAGCAAGGGGGACAGGGCAGTTGACAAAAACAGGGAACGCGAGCGTTCGCCGTTTTTGCAATCTGATCTATCCCCGGCTGGTGGTGGCCGCAGGCCATAGTCGCGTAGCGAGCCCCGTCTTTTTGCCGCTTATCACCCCCCATTCACCCCAGCCACTGGCACTACAACACCAACCATGGCAAAATTGCGCAAATTCTTACGCGCGACACTTTAATGAACACCGAATTAAATCTGCTTGACCGCCAATTAACGTTGCAGCGCTGGCCGCTGGCGCAGAAAAACCGGACCTTACAGGCTTGGGACAGTGCTGACGAATACCTTATTCAACATGTCGAAGAACTACAATTGTTAAATCCGCAATCGCGTATTTTACTGGTCAACGACAGTTTTGGTGCCCTAACCTGCTGGTTTGCCAGGCATCAGGTATTCAACCTGTCTGACTCTTATGTTGCCCATCAGGCGGTTAAGCACAATTATCAACAAAACACCCAGACCACCCTCGAAGATGAACACCTTTTGGGCAGCATGGATGACCTGCCTCAAGACATCGACTTGGTGTTGATTAAAGTGCCCAAAAACAACGGTTTTTTAGAACACGTATTGTCGCTAATTAATCGTTTTTTACCTGAGGGTACCAAAGTGATCGCCGCTGGAAAAACCACTGACATTCACAGCTCAACCCTTAAATATTTCGAGCGATACATCGGCCCGACCACCACTTCTTTGGCCAAGAAAAAATCTCGACTGATTTTTGCTACACTCAGCCAGTCTCGCCAAGACAATACAGCTGATCCAAAGCAACCTAAAAAATGGGCCTTAGAAGGCACCGATTTAACCGTTGTCAATCACGCAAATGTATTCTCGCGCGACTCTTTAGATATTGGCGCACGCCTGCTGCTAAGCAACTTACCAAAAGACACCAATGGTTTATCGGTGGTCGATTTGGGCTGCGGGAATGGCGTTATTGGTTTGAGTCTGTTGAACCAATCACCACAGACAAAGGTCCTATTTGTGGATGAATCGTATATGGCTGTGGCATCTGCACAAGATTCAGTGGCACTTAATGTACCTGACAAGGTCGAACAATGCCGCTTCGTTGTCGATGACTGCTTAACCCGTCAGGCGTCAGATTCAATTGATTTGGTGGTGAATAACCCGCCTTTTCATCAGCAACAAGCAGTGACTGACCACATCGCTTGGCAAATGTTTAAAGATGCTCTGCGGGTGCTTAAACCCGGTGGCCAGCTGTTGATTGTTGGTAATCGCAGTTTGGCGTACCACATAAAGTTAAAACGCTTGTTTGGCAATTGCAAAACTGTCGACGCCAATAAAAAGTTCACTATTTTGTCTTCTGTTAAAAAAGGATAACCCAAATGAAACACTTGGTACTTTCGTTAAGCATAATGTTGTGCTTCGCGCTCACCGGTTGCAGTACCGGCCCTTCAGCCATGATTTTCTCGCCACAAAAAGTGGTTTCTATCACCAATATTTATCAAGGCCAAGCCTATAAGGTTCATGTCAGTGATAACCGTAGTGAAAAATACCTGCTAAAAGTGATTGATAGCGAAGGTAACAAAAGTCGTCATCCATCAGCAAACGCTGTTGAGCGCAAACTGCTAGAAAACCTCTCCAGCGGATTTTCAGTGCAGGGGTTGACCATCAACCCACACGCTGGGGCGACGATAAACCTGTCGATTATGCAAATGGAAACCGTTGTCGCTCAGGCCAGTTTTAAATACGAGGCGGCGTTGTCTGTTGAATTTAAAGTCACCATCACCCGTGGCAGCAAAACCTTTTATAAGACCTTTACCGGCCATACCAGCCGTGAAGGCATTTTAAAGTTTGATATTGCTCGGCTCGAACAAGACCTCAACCAGCTGGTGAAAACGGTGATGGGTGATATTTTCAACGACGATTACATTCGTCAATCGATTCAGGCATAAGGGGTCAGTTTTATGAAATCATTAAATTGTATACCGCTAATTTTGACGATGTTGCTTTGTAGCATGACTGTCCCGGCACAAGCCGAGGCAGAAAAAAAGCTGCCCAACATCAAAGGTCAGTACATACAGCCCGATAACTTATTCCCTCAAGTTAAAATGGAAACCTCCATGGGCGATATTATAATTGAGCTTGACCGCAGTCGCGCGGCGCTCACCGCTAACAATTTTTTGGGTTATGTTGCCCGCCAGCAATATGACAATACCCTCATTCACCGGGTTGAAATTGATTTTGTGGTTCAAGGCGGCGGGTTTCGCACCGATTACAAAGAACTGGTACTCGACAAACAGATTATCAACGAATCGGGTAACGGCCTCAAAAACGACATTGGCAGAATGTCGATGGCCCGGCTGACCTATCCCCACACAGCCACCAGCCAATGGTTTTTCAATCTCAATGACAACACCAGTCTCGACCCTGGCAGACGCTGGGGATACGCAGTTTTTGGCGCAATTATCGAAGGAGAAGAGGTTTTAGAGGCGATGGGTAAGGTCGAAGTCGATTTTGATGAAAAATTAGGCTACCCCACAGTGCCGAAAAAAATGCTTATAATCAAAAGGGTTACCATTTTAAAACCTGTTCCTGTGCCTGGAGTTTCAAAATAAATACAGAAAAAATACTGATTGACTAACACAATGGCGATAACGGGCTATACTCAACTTAGGCTTCAGGCCTTGTGTTGATTAGCTTTACGCGTATTTAGACCGTTTTTACAACACTAAAAAGAACGTGCTGGGTAGTTTGTTTTTCAACCAACCGGCAAACCGAAAAAAATATGGCCGAAAGCGAACCAGAGTTTAATTATATGAAGACTAATAGGCCAAATGTTGTAGTATCGGAGGGTGGTTTGAAAACACCAATGACTTTTGTTGATAACAAGGCAAGACAACTTGCTTTTTATATCAAAGCTTACTTTTCTCATCAGATCCCCTATTCAGAAGTGGATTTGTACCTTTGGGACACGTTGGAAGAATGGGCCCACGTCTCAATCAAAAAAGAGGAACCTTACACCACCAAAGAACGCGTGTTTTGGCATCTACTCCATCAAATTGGTTTTTGGTCTGAAAACATGCTCGAAAACGACAAGTATTTACGAGGTGAACTGACCAACTGCATCAACTACCTAGAAGGCGTCGGACGCTTCCCCGTCGACTGTGTCGGCATCAGGCCCTAACCGGCTACTATCCCCGCATTTTCAGTGATTTATCGATTCTGTCGAGATTTCGCTGCCCCTTTGAAATAATTTACGCTATTGTAATCGCAACCTTTTTAGCTCAGAAACAGCGATACCTCCGGATGGATGCCAACAAAACCTTCAGCGATTATTTAAAAAACTTTTATGACCGACGACTCATCACTATCTTCTTATTTGGTGTGGCCAGTGGCTTTCCCTGGGTTATGATTGGCTCGGCCATGTCGGCGTGGTTAAAAGATGAAGGCACCTCTCGTTCGGCGATCGGTTTTTTCGGTATTGTGTTTTTCGTCTATTCAATCAACTTTTTTTGGTCACCACTGGTCGACCGGATCAAAATCCCCCTACTTGGGGCCAAACTGGGTCAACGTAGAAGCTGGATCTTATTGATGCAGTTTGGCGTCATTGGCGCGTGCTTCGGCTTGTCACAAATCAACGCAGGACAATCGATGGCGTATGCCGGGCTTTTGGCCTTGATCATCGCCATTTGCTCTGCCACTCAAGACATTGCCATCGACGCCTATCGTATTGATATTATTACCCAAGACGACCAAGAAAAAATTGCGGCGGCAGCCGGTATGGCCACATCAGGTTGGTGGACGGGGTTTTCAGGCCTAGGCAGCATCGCCTTTTTCCTTGCCGACATGGATGGCTGGAACTGGCCCACTGTTTATATGCTGCTGGCGTTAATCATGAGCACTTTTATCATTGCAGTATTAATGGCAAAAGAGCCCGAAACCAATCGCGACGAACTACTCAATGTTATTGAGCAGCGTTATCTTGACAAACTCAACCAAAACAACGGCGGGATGCCCTTGGGACTGAAAAAAGCCTTGGTATGGTTAACGGTTTCACTGGTCGAGCCCATTAAGGAGTTTTTCAACCGAAACGGTTTCAAGCTGGCCTTGTCATTGTTGTTGTTTATCGTATTGTTCAAAATTGGTGAAGCGTTTTTGGGACGCATGTCGATTGTATTTTATAAAGAAGTGGGTTTCAGCAACAGTGAAATCGGCTTTTATTCGAAATTGATTAGTTGGTGGGTCACCATCGCGTTCTCACTGCTGGGCAGTTTGTTTACCATGCGTTTTGGTATCGTCAAAGGTTTATTTATTGGCGGTATTGCAATGGCGTCAAGTAACCTGATGTTTTCGGTGATGGCGCTGGTCGGTCCTAACAAAGCGTTGTTTGTGGCGACCGTTTTAGTTGATGGTTTCACCATGGCTTGGTCGTCAGTCGCCGTGGTGGCATTTATATCAATGTTATGCAACCGGGCTTTCACCGCATCACAATACGCCCTGCTGGCGTCACTGAGTGCGCTTGGCAGAACAGTCATCGGCTCATCTAGTGGTGTGTTAGTGGATTCTCTTGGAGGTAACTGGGCTTTGTTCTTTATATTAACCACCGTGATGGTGATACCAGGGCTGTGCATCCTTTATTACATCAAAGATGACCTTAATGCCATTGAGGCAACCTACAAACAAAAGCAATCTTAAATCTAAAATCTTTCGGGAAGTCTTTATCGTCCATGGATGGACAACTGTTTTTATGGCGTCTTTTTGCCGCCTCTTTTTGCCAGAGAAAGCAAACGGGGTACCCGAAAAGCAACAAAGCAGCCCGGAGGCTGCTTTGTGATTATTCGATCCGAACTATCTAGCCTTCGATGGCAATAGATAACCCTTCTTGTGGATCGATTTCCAAAGCATTGCAATAACGAACGAATTCAACAACGTCTAAACGACGCTCTTGGTTTTCGATCTTGCCAATGAATGAATGTGGCGTGCCAAGGATTTGAGCTAGGCTACGCATTGTATGACCTTTCTCTTTACGTTTGTCCTTCAACCAACCGGTCAATTTTACATTTTCGTCTGAAGCGACTGTTTTACCCATCATAATAATTTAGGCCTCTAATTAGGAGATTTTACCAACAAAAATTTCAAGTGTAGCGCCCTATCCCAGGACCACTTGAGCGTTTAATGTTAACGTCATGTTAAAATGCCAACACAACAGCTAACAGCGTTATTAAACCACATCCTAGTGATAAGGTATAGCGAATATGGGAAATCTATACAACATTTTTTAACAAAACGATTAATTCGTTTTGAGAGTGAGTCTCTGTCTTCATGAATACACTTTTGAGTTGCGTTCTTAGTGTATGTTTTGAAAGAAGTTTTTGACTCGCCAGTTGATTTAGCGTTTTTCCCAGTGACAAATAAGCAGCCAGTTCAGCTTCCGCTTTGGTGAGCTGGAATAATTGCTTATATTGTTTAAAACGAGCATATGCATCGAAATTATCGATGGATAACAAAAAGCGGCGACTTTTAGTTACTCCGACCAGTGGCTGTTTGAGTTGAAATACACTCAATTTCAACACCACCGGTTGTTCAAGCTCGGTAATTCGGTAAACACTGCTCTGCGCTGGTTGATGCTCATTGCTTAAAAACGCATCGAACCATTGTTGCAGTGCTTTTTGATAAAAATGAACAGTGCCACCATAAACATACAATAGACACTTACTTAACTTTAAATGATTAAAGGCATCGTTTGACGCTTGAATCTGAGCATTGTCGTCGATAACCACTAGGTTGTCAGAGAAGTGCTGGAGCAGCGCACTGATATCAGCATCTTGCGGGGCAATATACTGATGAAAATAGCCTTCGACCACCGATTTAATATAAGGTAAGAATTCATTCAGCAATTGTTGGTCGACCTGACCAAACTCGATACGTTCTTTTTTGCGAACAATACTCAATATCGCTTCATATTTGTCATCACGATAAGCTGTTGCTGCCAGCACCCGAGACTGATTATCGTCGCGTACTGCCGTTGAGATATCGCCATCGGTAAGAATCCGCCCTACAGGTGAATCCAACAACAATTGAGATATCGGTTTACTCACACTACCGCCAAGTTTATCGGTACTGTGTAATATCGGATGTTCCGGTCGTTGGATCTCGCGAAAACAAAATAAACAGCCGTCGGCATCAAACAAGTCTGAGGTATCATCAGCAAATTGTTGCCATGACGAACGCCCCACTCCCTGAGTATGCAGACTCGTTATTAAGTTTGGTAATCTTTGCATTGATTCGCTTGCTCTTCAACTGGATGTTAATGTTTTTATTGGCATTGTGCTATCAAACATACGGGTTGTGCAGTATAGCAGTACCTGCTAATTTTCAATGATTTTACAACCTAATTTTTACAGTGTCGGCCCTATGATAGTCACCAAAGGTACAAAATTCAAGTCTGTTGTCAGAAAAATACATGTTTTTTTTCTTGAGTCCGCATTTTTGCTGTGTTATGGATAGCTTCCACTATAAAAACAAGCAGCTACAACGCTGTGGAGTACATTAATGATTCGCTTTTTATTCCTACTGCCATTGGTGTTAGTTTTGATATGGTTCGCTTATCTGCGAGCAAATAACTGGACGATGTCAGAAGGCAAACAGGGGTTTTACTATATCTTGGCTTTTAGTGGCTTTGTGGCGGCGTTCTTTGGGATGATGCTTTACGTTGCGGGCTAATAATTGCTCAATCCGTTGATTCAAATACCAAAAGTATTCGAATAAACGGATTAAGCAATTTTTTAAACAGAGAATGAAGCACCACACCCGCAGGTGGTCGTTGCATTGGGATTGTTAACCAAAAAGCGGGCGCCTTCGAGTCCTTCGATATAATCCACTTCTCCGCCGACCAGATATTGCAGGCTCATTGGGTCGACGACCATGGTCACTTCGTTTTTAACTATCTCCATATCGCCAGGGTTGCAGGCTTCATCAAAGGTGAAACCATACTGAAACCCTGAACAGCCACCACCGGTGACATAGACTCTTAATTTGAGATTGGGGTTTTCTTCTTCCAAAACCAACTGCTTGACCCGGGTAGCCGCCGCATCAGAAAATAAGATGGGTAATGCCGGGGGCATATCGGCGCTTGATTCTACTGGCATTTGAACTGTGGTCTGCTCTGATGTCCGTTCTGGTTTCAGTTCGGTGATCTGCACTGTGGTCATGGTTTGCTCGCATTGATGATTAACGGGTGAATTATCCAATACTTGACTATTTTAGTCAACTTTACTCTTAACTATGGCCACTTGAGTATCACTACTGGTTAAATGGGTATTGACGGTCGAGACGCTGGTATTTTTGCCACTTTCCTGTGGGTAATATGACCGAAACCAAAACGCTCTGGGCATCAAACCCTTGGGGCAGAATAATGTCACCTTCGAAGATTTTAAAATATTGAAAACTGAATTTTAACCCTTTTTTGTCAAGCCCGGCGACCACTGATTTTATGTCTAGTGTTTTGGCAACATTAGCTTGGCTGCCCTTAATTTTGATTTCGAGGTAACCCCGGGCGTAACGCTTTTGTTTTTGGGTCTGTACCAACACCACTTTGTAATGAAACACTCGCTCGGCTTTGGTTGGGCTGATGGTCACACTGTCAACGGCCAATCCTTGCGCCCCAAGTTCAGGGGCCATGATTTTTTGATAGAAGCTGAGCTCTTTCTGCAACTTAAAGTTTTTCTGATGCAGTGCCCCCAACTCTTCGCGTACATGAGTGGCGGCCTGTTTTTCTATTTCAATTTCGACGTTAAGAAAATTGATTTGCTGGCGTA
>JABSOG010000334.1 GCA_013216025.1 Algicola sp.
CCAGCTGCGAAAAGCCTTTGGCGATGATGCCAAAAAGCAAGCGGTGATCACCACCATTTCGCGGGTCGGTTATTCGTTGGTGGCCGAGGTAGATTGGCAAGCGGCAGTGCCAGACTTACAAAAAAACCACTATCGAAAATATGGGTTACTCGTCGGGGTTGTGTTGTTAGCTATTGCTGTGTTTTGGCAGCCAAGCGAAGCGCCAAACCCTCTACCCATTAACCGTTTAACGCCCATCACAACCACCGACCACGAAGAGTTTTCAGCCAGCTTTTCGCCCGATGGTCGGCACGTATCTTTTGGTCGAAAGGGCGAACTGTGGATCAAAGAACTCAAAACCAGCAAAACCCACAAACTGGCCGATGTCGGCGCGCTTTATGGCAAGGCCAGCTGGTCACCCGATGGCAAACAACTGACTTTCGCTGCTGATAATGGCAATAAACAATGCAGCGAAATTTCGACAATTGCCTTTTCGATGACAACCAATCCCCCTCCCCGGCTGCTACTGCCGTGTGTTAATCAAGCGCATCAACAGGTGCATTGGTTAAACCAAAATACGCTGGTTTTTATCAGTGAAAATCAGGTGAATACACTCGATTTAATCAGTAATAAAGTCACTCCGTTGTACGCCCCAACCGATGCCAAACCGTATTATTTGAGCTTTAACCCGCACATCAACACACTGGCTATTATGCAGCGAGATTTACTGCGAAAAACCACCATGGTTTTGCTAAACCCGAGCACAGGTAAGTTTGACAAAGTCGCGCTAAACGTACCGCAAGGCATCAGCAACTATCACAAATGGCGCATTTCGTGGCACCCTAACAACAAAACCCTAATCAGCTCCGTCGATCATGCTTTGCTAGCAATATCTCTAAATGGCGATGTGTTTAAACACCCCGTCACCACAACGCAAAAAATCATAGCACCTGTTTTTCATCCCGATGGCACCCGCATTGCCGCCACCATGGGCACGCTGGACTTAGATGTGGCGCAAATTGATTTCGCCCAACAAGCAAATGAGCACATTATCAACCGCTCAACCGTCGAAGATTATTATGCCCAATATCAACCAGATGGCGACAAAGTCGCTTTTATCAGCGGCCGGGGCGGATCACACCAAATTTGGCTGGCAGGTCCGCAACCCATACAGTTAAGCCAGTTGCCGGGCAGCATCAGTCCACGGGCTTTTGTTTGGTCTGAAGACGGTCAGTCGATGGTATTTTTAGCCAACAAATCACTGTATTGGCTGAATCTTGATGGTCAAACACAGCCGTTGGATACGCCGTTTGACGTTGCCGAAATTTACCAATCGGTGACTCAAAACCAACTATTGCTCAGTGTATTCAGCCAACAACAACGTAAAATAGTTTTGTTCAACACCAAAACTGCTGAGCAAAAAGTACTGCATATTGGTTATGCGCTATGGGCACAGCGTTCAACATCATCAGAGTTGTTTATTATTGATGACAATCATCAGCTGTTGCAGATTAACAATGGCAAATCCCAACCTTTACAGGCTTTTGTAGATCTTAAAGTTTACGGACAATTTTTTGTTAAAGATGGGCTGTTGATTGCACATGCCAAAGGGGATTTGTGGTCGTATGATTTAGTGAATAAAAAGCGTGTGGAGCTTATAGAGGGTATTGATGGAATAAGTTATCTGACAGACATTGATTTGAACAATCAACGGCTGCTTCACAGCCGTTTGATTTCAACCAAGCGAAATTTGGTGATGTTTAATCGTTAAGCCAGTGATCTAATAGGTTTCTGGCAATTGCCACGCGTGGTGGCAATAAAAACGCTTTATCATCATCGCCCGCCGCGACCGCTTTTACATCTGCCTTGCTCACCCACATCACCTCTTGCAACTCATTATAATCAATGGTCAATTGCGTATCCTGCGCTTCAATATGCACACCAATCATCAAGTTCGACGGGAATGGCCAAGGTTGATCAAACAAGTAGCGCACGTTTTTGCCTTTAACGCCCGCCTCTTCCCACAACTCCCTTAAAGCGGCTTGCGCGATGGTTTCACCCGGCTCCATAAAACCAGCCAAGCAAGAAAAGCGCCGTTCAGCAAAGTTATGACCCCGACCCAACAAACACTTATCGCCATGCGTCACCAGCATGATCACCACAGGATCGGTGCGAGGAAAATGCTCTGTCTCACAACTTGGGCAATCACGCCGCCAGCCGCCATGAACCGCTTTGCTTTTAACTCCACAGCGAGCACAAAAACCGTGACTGTGATGCCAGCTCAACAGGCTGTTGGCTTCGGCCAGAATACCCAGCTGATCCTCAGGCAGCATTTGCTCCATCACAAAAGCTCGAAGGGGTATGGCATCAAATTGCTCTGCCTGCTCGGGGGTGACATCAAGCGTAAAATAATGATGGTCTTCCTTATCACCAAGGAAAACACACAGAGAGTCGTTTAATAGCGTTTCGGGCAATTCTGCCGCGCTGATAAAACATTCTTTTGAACTGTTGAGCAGTACGTTACCCTTTGACAGCAATAAATATTTGTCAGTCGCCGGATTCCGGTTAGCGAGAATATCGCCGCGCAGGTGGTCCATTCTATCCAGTGGATTGAGGGTAAAAAGCGGTTGAGTATCAATCGCATTCATTATCTGCGTCCTTTTGGGTTGCTTGATTTTGCTCATTAAGGTGGGTTGCCCAAACTTGGGCAAATTCGCTAAAGGGTAATAACAGTGCGGCCAATTGCTGCCCCAATTCGGTTGGCTGATAACCGTCACTGGTATGTTCCACCAGCAGACCTTGCCGAAGGTCTTTGATTCTTGAATTAAGCACGGCGGGAGATATTGACTCGCAACGGCTTTGCAGCTCACGAAAAGTACAAGCCCCGCCCTGACACAACTGCCAAAGCACGCCCATCGCCCAGCGACGGCCCAGCAAATCAAACAACGCCATGGTAGGCTTGCCGGTTTTAGAACCCCGAACAGGCTTGCCGGGGTAAGGGAAATTAGTCATCTGAAACTCCTCCGCTATGTTTTACATAGCAGAGGGTAACCGATTTGAATTTGGATTGCTATGTTTTTGATAGCAGAGGGAGGATGTGTTGATTATTTACGACTTCCTAGCAAAAACAAACAAATCGGTCATCGACCCGCCATTATCCTGCGAGTAGTGTTTTTGTTGTAAATCAACCATTTCAAAACCCGCAGCTTTAACAATATCGGTGAGCCAGTCGGCACTGCGATAGTGCATAAAAAGCTTGTCGGGCGAAGAAGCCGAGCCTCTAAGACCATTATCCGCCGGGTCGCCTTCCATGGTGCTGACATACAAAATACCATTGGCTTTTAACAAATCAGCGCAATCGTTGATAAGTTTTTCAGCTTCTTCATCAGTAATATACGGCAGGCAAAAACCGCAGATAATAGCGTCATATTGTTTGTTTATACTGGCTATCTCACGACAATCCATGACTGAAAAGTTAGCCTCGGGCACATTCACTTTGGCCAGTTCAATCATATTTGACGCCAAATCGGTGCCGTCGATATTCAAATCAGCCCGTTTGCTGAGCAAGTATCTGGCGATATTACCCGGACCACAGGCTATCTCGAAGATGTTAGTTTGCGCAGGGCTCAGCAATTCAAGAAAGCGATCAAAGGTGTCGTGATACAAATCCATATCCATGAATTTGTCTTGATAGCGCTGGGCACAGTTGTTGTAAGTGGCGATGTTGATGGCTGATTTGTCCATTGATTATGCTTTCCTGAAAGTTCTGCAATATAGTAAAGTTCACAGGATAAATTAAATCGATGGAAAATGAAATTAGCCACAGCCAATCGAAAAATCAGTTTATCTCGATACCGCGTATCAACGGCCGGTTATTTCTCTAATCGACAGCGTAAGGATAAATGACTATCGACAATAACCTTCAACTTATTTCATCACCGTAGAACATATCGTTGATTTGTTCAGCTTCGTCGACAAAATCATCTGGGGTGGTGAATTCACCTACCAACAGGCCAAGTATCCTTTCACCCGCTGGTTGATGGATCACTAGGTCAACCATTGGTAAGTCGTTTTTGGCAATAACAACTTTTTCGCCACAACATACACTATCAATCAACTTTGACAGGTTTGTTTTTGCCTCAGAAATATCGACTATCATTACAAGCGCTCCAATTTAGTCCAAGTCAGTCTTATTGAACCACAGTAGCGTAAGATGTTCTACTAGAGGCTGTATTGGGGTCAAACCCTACACATTGAACTAACCTCACATCCACTTCTTAATCCGACTGGTCGGCATGGCAATGGCCGGATCGTCAGGCCAATAATGTCTTGGATAACGCCCCTTCATTTCTTTTTTCACCTGCTCATAAGATCCACTCCAAAAACCTGCTAGGTCTTGAGTCAGTTGCAGTGGACGTCTGGCGGGTGACAGCAATTCTATCACCAACGGCAACTTGCCGTTGGCCAGCGTTGGGGTTTCGGTCAGGCCGAACATTTCTTGTATTCTCACCGACAGTTTTGGTGGCTGGTCTGCGCGGTATTCAATTCTGTAATGGTTGCCCACGGGCACTTTAAATCGCTCTGGAAAGTCTTTGTCGAGCCGTTGCTGTTTGTTCCAGTCGAGCAATGACAACAGTGGCTTGCACAAGTCGAGCTTTTTCAAACCGGCAACCGAAGTGATGTTGTTTAAATAAGGTGCCAACCATTCGTCTAGGGTTTCGAGCAATGCTGCATTCGAGTAATCTGGCCAGTCGTGGACGTTGAGCGAAAACGCAGTATTCAGGCGTATTCGTAGTTGTTTATTTTCATCGCTCCACGACAGTAAGTCGAGCCCTTTGGTTTTGATCAGTTTGATAAACGCGGCGGTTCTTTGCTCGGGGGCAATCGCGCCTTTAATGGGTTTGCGTTGCAGCACGATTTTACCGAGTTTCTGACGGGTTTCGGCCACCAGTTTCTCGCCTTTTGAATCCCAGCCAACAAAGTCTTCGGCGTCTATCAAGTGAGCCAAATGTTCGCTGATTTGTTCTGCATCTATGGTGGCCGCTAAGCCGACAAACGCTCGGGTGTCAAATTCAATTAAGTCGGCTATCACCAGCATGGAGTCATGACTCAGCGGGTCGTTTTGCGCGATGGTAATGCCAAAACCGTTACTCATTTGAAAACCCTGCCCGCGTGATTTGGCGATACGGTCAGGATAAGCCAACGCCAGCAACAATCCACAATATTCCAGCGGTAAGCTGTCTTTTAAACGAACATTAATTTTACCGGCCCAGTGTTTTACCTGTTTCATCACATGCGGGGCTTTGCCCGTTTGCACCCAGCGAATTCGCGCTTCTATATTGGCATTGTCGCGGCGCATGCCTTTGGGTAACGGGTCGGCCTCTTCAACAATGGCGGCCAAATAACAAGCCAGTGCGTCCAGCGGGGCACCGAGTGTTTTACTCAGGCTCTGCGCTTTTATTAGCATGTGAGCAATGCGGGGATGACACCCCAAACGGTTGATTTTATTGCCAAGCGGGGTCAGTTTTAGTTGTTGGTCGACAATTTCTAATTGCACCATTAGGTTTTGGGCTTGAGTAACCAAGTGTTTTGGCGGTACGTTAACCCATTGCAGTTCGTCGATTTGTGCGCCCCAGTGGGTGACTTCGAGCATCAGGGGCATTAAGTCTGAGGTTAAAATCTCGGGTTGATCAAAGTCCATTCTGCGTTCAAATATTTCAGCGCTGTCGAGCCGGTAACAAATGCCCGGCATCAAGCGCCCTGCTCGCCCGGCCCGTTGAATGGCCGATGATTTGGCGATGGTGGTGGTCTGCAACTTGGTCACGCCATTTTTGGGATTAAAGCTGGCATGGCGTTTCAAACCACTGTCTATTACCAAACGAATGCCGTCGATGGTCAAACTGGTTTCGGCGATATTGGTGGCCAATACGATTTTTCGCTCGTCGCCAATGCACGGGTTTATCGCCGCTTGTTGCTGCTTTTTGTCCAGGTCGCCATATAAAGGGTAAACTTTGACTTGCTCGGGCAAATCGTTACGGCCGATAAACTCGGCCACTTTATTTATCTCGGCTGCACCGGGCAAAAAGACCAACATGCTGCCGGTTTCTTCCTCTACCAACTGAATAATCAAACTGCTGATTTGACCGACAATCTGATCTTGTTTAGTGGGCAAATAACGAATGTCGACCGGGTAGCTTCTGCCTTCGCTGGTGATCACTGGTGCATTCAGCGTCTGGGCCAAATATTCACTGTCTAACGTGGCCGACATGATCAGCAGTTTAAGGTCCTCTCGCAGTGCGCCTTGTATTTCGAGGCTTAGAGTCAGCGCCAAATCGGCGTGAATTGAACGCTCGTGAAATTCGTCGAAGATCACCAAATCAATGCCCGACAGTTCGGGATCAGACTGGATCATCCGGGTTAAAACGCCCTCGGTGACAATCTCTAACACGGTGTTTGCCGACACTTTGGTTTCTTGACGAATACGATAACCGACAGTTTGCCCAACTGGCTCACCCAATTGGCTCGACAGATAATGGGCGATACTGCGAGCAGCCAAACGGCGTGGCTCCAGCATGATGATTTTGCCCTTGAACAGGCCTTTTTTGATCAGTTGCAGCGGTAAAAAGGTCGATTTACCCGCCCCTGGTGGGGCCTGCAAAATGACCACATTGTGGTCTTTTAGCGCAGTGAATAATTGCGGCAGTATGGGTTCAATGGGTAGCATGTTGGCGCTGTTCTTGAGGCAATTTCAACGACACTAACACACAAGCCAAAATCATCAAGGCCGAGCCGCCGATACACGCTAAAAAGCCAAAGTACTGGTAAATGAGGCCCGACAGCAAAGTGCCCACCAAGCGACCACCAGCGTTGGCCATGTAGTAAAAACCGACGTCTAGCGACACATCATCGGCTTTTGAATACGCCAGTATCAAATAAGAATGCACCGCCGAGTTAATCGCAAAAACCACGGCAAAAGACAACAATCCGGCAATAACCACGGTTTGCATCGACAGGCCATATAACCCGCTAAGCAGCATAAGTACGGGCATCAGCAACAAAATACTGACCCACATAATGGTGGTTTTAGCCGTGGGCGCGCGTTGCGAACTGGTGAATCCCAACAGTTTTGGGGTCATCGATTGCACCAACCCATAACCTATCACCCAAGCGGCCAGCAAGGTGCCTACCTCGGTATGATGCCAGCCGAGCTGGCTTTGCAAATACACCGGCAATGCCACAACAAACCAGATGTCTCGGGCACCGAACAAAAAGAATCGTGCACCTGAGAGCACATTAATCGCCCGGCTTTTCGACAGCATTTCTTTAAACTTGGGTTTGAACGGTTTTTTGCCCAATTCATCAGACAACAGTGCTTTAGTCAAAAGGGTGATTGTCAGTAAAACAAGCGCCATTAACCATAATGCATGAACAAAACCCAGCGTTGATAACAACAAACCACCGAGGAAAAAACCAACGCCTTTTAAGGTGTTTTTTGAGCCGGTTAAAATCGACACCCATTTGAATAACTTACCCTGAGCATCATCAGACACCAACAGTTTTAAAGAACTTTTGGCACTCATTTTATTGAGGTCTTTACCGATGCCCGACAGCGCCTGTACCGCCATGACATAAGGAATAGACAGCCAGCTTTCTATCGACAACAAAAGCAACGCACAAACCTGTAAACTCAATCCATAAAATAAGGTTCGATTAAGGCCAAAACGTGCGGCCAACCAGCCGCCAAACAAGTTGGTGACCACCCCAAAAAATTCGTAAAACAAGAATAAAAACGCGATGCTGAGCGCGCCATAACCCAACTGGTGAAAATACAACACCACCAGCATTCGCAGCGCACCATCGGTTAGGGTGAACCCCCAATAAGCGCCAGTGACTATAGCGTATTCTCTGATCTTTGCAGGTTGGGCCTTGGGCTGCTCAGGTTGGCTCATGGCTGTTCTCGCTGGCTCATGGCTGTTCAGGCGCTTTTGATTGCGATGAGGCTAGCGACATCGTTCATACGCTCAACATAATTGATCTCGTTGTCATACCAGGCCAGAATTTTAACCAAACGTTTTTCGGTCACCTGAGTCGACAAAGCATCGATGATGCCAGAGCGTTTATCGTCCTTATAATCGACAGAAACCAAGGGTCGCTCTTCATAACCCAAAATGCCCGAAAGCGTGCCCTGTGCCGCTTCGGCAAAGTGTTGATTGATTTGCGCTATGGTGGTGTCTTGTTTCACTTCGACCACTAAATCGACCAAAGACGCATTGAGCAGCGGCACGCGTACAGCCAAACCATTTAATTTGCCTTCAAGCTCGGGGAAAACTTTCATAATGGCGGTGGTTGACCCAGACGAGGTGGGGACCAACGATTCGCTGGCCGTACGGGCACGGCGTAAATCTTTGTGAGGCCCATCGATGATGTTTTGAGTGGCGGTTATATCGTGAATGGTGGTCATAGAGCCTTTTTCAATGCCAACCGTATCAAGCAATACCTTAATCACAGGGGCCAAACAGTTGG
>JABSOG010000335.1 GCA_013216025.1 Algicola sp.
ATTCTGTATGATACTAGCCGAATCATAAATGGCGGCGAAACCAACTACATCCGCGCAACCGTCAGCTTGTATTTGACGATTTACAATATCTTCGTCAGCCTACTGAGCCTGTTGCGTGCTTTTATGGGTGAAGATTAATCTTAAACGATTAAATCTGTGTTTTAAAAGCCCCTGTTTCAGGGGCTTTTTCTTTTTCAGTTATATACCCAAGTAACCTCCCCTGGAAAACCTCATGGCCAGCTTTTTAATTTTGGTGCACAGTTCAAACTATGCCTGTCAATCCTCTCGCAGCGCGCTTAAATACGCCGAATCGGTAGTCAACAATGGCCATGACCTCAAAGCCATATTCTTTTATCAAGAAGGCGTTTGTCACGCCAATACACTGTCTAGTATTCCGACTGATGAACTTGATACCACAACAGGCTTCAAACAGCTCAACGCCGATCATAACATTCCTTTATTACTGTGCGTCACAGCGGCAGACAAGCGTGGCATAATTGACGACCAACAAGCGCTAGAACAAGCCCAAGAGTTAAAACAGGCCCACGGCAACGTCGATCCTGCTTTCACAATTGCAGGCCTTGGGGAAATGGCCACCATAGCCGCCGTCACAGACCGTCTGGTACAGTTTAAGTAGGATGGAAAAGTAAGAGAATGAAAACGATAGCCATAATTAATACCCAATCACCGTTTAACACACCCGCTGGGCGTGATTCGCTTGATTTGGCGCTGATATTTGGTGCCTTTGAACAGCCTGTAACGGTTATATTTCTGGGCGATGGTGTTTATCAACTGCTTGACGGCCAAAACCCCGAAGCAATCGACACCAAAGATTACCTGTCTACCATGAAAGCCTTTGAGCTGTATGATATCGAGCACATTGTCTGCGGTTTGGATGACATGAAAAACCGAGGGATTTCTGTAAACAAGTTATCAATGCCTGTAGAAGCGTTACCAAACGCACAGATTGGTGAATTACTGAACACTTTTGATCATGTCATCACCATGTGACAATCTGTTTGAATAAAAACCCAATGAGAGTCCAATGAGCACTTTGCATATCATCAACACACCACAATCCAAATCGGATTTAAGTTTGCACCTGCAACGTTTTAACAGCAGTGATGCTGTTATTTTTATCCAAGACGGCTGTTACACTTTGCTTAACCAAGCGGTATTTTCGGTATTAAATGCCAGCATAGTTAAAGCCTATGCCATTGAAGCAGACTTGAATGCCCGGGCTGTTACCCGACAAAACCCGTTGGCGTTCGACGCCATTGATTATGACGCTTTTGTTGATTTGACCCTTTCGCACCATAAAACCATTAGCTGGTAAGAAGAACCGTCAGCGGTAAGAGCCTCAAGGAAACTTCATGATTGAATTTGACTCAAAAAGTTACGACACCGACAAACATGGTTATTTGTTAAAGCTTGATGACTGGAATGAAGCATTGGCCGAGCATATTGCCGGGCTCGAAAATATTACACTGAGCGACAATCACTGGGAAGTGGTGCATTTTGTGCGGAATTTTTATCAAGAGTACAAAACCAGCCCTGCGATTAGAATGCTGGTCAAGGCCATGGCAAAACAGCTGGGAGCAGACAAGGGCAACAGCATGTATCTTTACAAACTCTTTCCCAAGGGGCCGGCGAAACAGGCGACTCGTATCGCAGGATTGCCCAAACCGGCCAAATGTATTTAAACATACTTGACAGGGGACTCGGTAACAATCACGCCATACTGCTCTTTATGTTGCTGTTCGCGCGAACCTTCATAATAAGTGGTGAATATCTCCCATACCATCATGACGACGGCAGCGACGACAGAAAGGATTAGGCACCAATAGAAGACTCTCAACAGCTGTTTTATCGGATTGTTTCTTCTCAGTCGCTTTTTACTACGGCGCATTTTACGCTTTACAGTGGTCGCTTTATGAACATCAGCTTGATAGTTAATGGTTGTCACCTCGGTTGAATTTTCAGTCATAGAATCTAAGACTGACGATTTCATTCTTGAATATTTACCGACAAATTGCAATACGGTAATCGCTCCAATCCTGCACTTGGCTCGCTACCGCTATGTTGGCCTGCGGCCATTAAAATCAAAAGCCTCAACACGGAGGCACGGAGAAAGAAAGAGAAGAACAAAAGCAAAAGCAAAACATAATGACTGTCGATATAACTTAACCCGATCCTTTCCCTTCAATCTTTTAGTCTTTTCCTCTTTCTTTCTCGCGCCTCCGTGACTCCGTGTTGAGATCTTTTTTCTTTAAAACCAAAACCTACGCTCCTTCGTCCCCCACGATCAACTCATCAACCCGCTGTAAACCACGGGGCAGTTTATTGCCTCTACGTCCACGCTCGCCTTTGTAGTGCGCCAAGTCATCGGGTTTAAGCGTCAACTTGCGCTTGCCGGCGACTATGGTGACTGACGTATCAGCCGGGATAGCGGCAAGTATGTTGATGAGTTCTTCCCTTGAAGCCGATCGGGCAGACGGAATCGAGATTATTTTGTTGCCCTTGCCTTTAGACAACCTTGGTAGGTCACTCAGTGGGAAAACCAGCATTCGGCCTTCGCTGGTGATGGCCAAACACAAGTCGTTATCGACATCGTTTATCGGACATGGTGTCATCAACAAAGCCGCTTTGGGTAATGAGACTACCGCTTTGCCATTTTTGTTTTTGCTGACCAATGATCCATAGGTAGCAACAAATCCATAACCGGCGTCCGATGACAACAAGAAGTGTTGAGACTCATCGGCCATAATCACCTGTTCGAACGATTCTCCCACATTGATGGCAAACCGCCCTGACAGCGGCTCACCCTGACTACGAGCGGTAGGCAACGTATGGGCGTCAGTTGAAAACGCCTTGCCGCTGGAGTCCATAAACACCACAGGTAAGTTACTACGACCTTTTGCCGAGGCTTTGTATTCGTCTCCCGATTTGTAGTTAAGCGCCCTTGGGTCGATGTCGTGGCCTTTGGCACAGCGTGCCCAGCCTTTATCAGAGATCACCACGGTGACCGCTTCACTTGGAATCAATTCTTTTTCAGTTAGTGCTTTAGCTTCACCGCGTTGTACTACGGGCGAGCGACGTGGGTCACCGTACATCTGCGCGGCTTCTTTAATCTCTCTTTTGAGCAGATTGGTCATTTTGGTCTTGGAGGCTAATATCCCTTCAAGTTTATCACGCTCTTTGGCCAGCTCGCTTTGCTCACCAGTGATCTTCATTTCTTCGAGTTTGGCTAGATGACGCAGCTTCAAATCAAGAATGGCATCGGCCTGAATCTCGGTCAGGCCAAAACGTTCCATCAATACTGGCTTAGGATGGTCATTGGCACGGATGATGGCGATGACTTCGTCGATATTCAAAAACGCAATCAACAAACCTTCTAATATGTGCAAACGAGCCAGTACTTTTTCGAGCCGGTAACGTAAACGTTGAGAGACAATGTCGCGACGAAAAACCAGCCATTCGCTGAGTATTTCAATCAGGTTTTTCACCCTGGGGCGGTTGTCTAAGCCAATGACATTAACGTTAACCCGATAGTTTTTTTCAAGGTCGGTAGTGGCAAAAATATGCGCCATCAACTGTTCTATGTTAACCCGATTAGAACGGGGCACAATAATAATACGGGTTGGATTTTCATGATCAGACTCATCGCGCAAGTCTGCGACCATCGGCAATTTTTTCGCGTTCATTTGAGCAGCAATCTGCTCCAGTACTTTGCCGCCGGAGGTTTGGTGCGGCAATGCCGTGACCACGATATCGCCATTTTCTTCGATATAGACCGCACGCATCTTGATGCTGCCACGACCGGTTTCGTACATTTTTCGAATGTCTTTTATTGGCGTGATGATCTCGGCTTCGGTGGGATAGTCCGGCGCAATAACAAATTCCATCAAATCTTGGACGGTACTTTTGGGGTTGCTGAGCAAATGAATACAGGCTTCGGCCACTTCAAAAACATTGTGCGGTGGAATATCGGTGGCCATACCAACGGCGATGCCGGTCACGCCGTTAAGCATAATGTGAGGCAAACGAGCTGGCAGAACTTTGGGTTCTTTCATGGTGCCGTCAAAATTAGGCACCCATTCAACGTTGCCCTGCGCGATTTCTGACAGTAACACTTCACTGAACTTGGCCAAACGGGATTCGGTGTAACGCATCGCCGCAAAGGATTTTGGATCGTCCGCCGCCCCCCAGTTGCCCTGCCCGTCTACCAGAGGATGACGGTAAGAAAACGGCTGGGCCATCAACACCATAGCTTCGTAACAGGCCGAATCACCATGGGGGTGGAATTTACCGAGTACATCACCAACGGTTCTGGCCGACTTTTTGTATTTGGCGGTAGCGTGCAAGTGCAGTTCACTCATGGCATAGATGATACGCCTTTGCACCGGCTTGAGGCCGTCACCAATATGCGGCAACGCGCGGTCCATGATGACGTACATGGAGTAGTTCAGATATGCGTCTTCGGTAAAGCGCCGCAGTGGCACTTGCTCGACGTTATCCATCGTGTAATCGGTTACATCATTCATCAGTCTTTCTATGCCCTGTTATGAAGTATTTAGAAAATCAAAGTCAAAAAAACATTCAACACGGAGGCACGGAGCGGCGGAGAAAGAAAGAGAAATAACAAAAACCAATATAGAGATTACAAAGTGCGACTCAATATAAATGGTTTACCCTGTAGTATAATGCTATCCAACTTTTCATTTTTCTTTTGAATTTGCTTTTCTCTTTCTTTCTCCGTGCCTCCGTGCCTCCGTGCCTCCGTGTTGAGATCTTTTGACCTTATCTTTAGCCAGCCAAAGCAACACAGTTGCGCCCGTTATCCTTGGCCTGATACAAAGCCTTGTCGGCCCGGTGGATCAAGTGTTCAAAATCATCTTTGTCTTTATTCTGTGCCACACCAAAACTGGCGGTGACAAAGAACTTGTTCTGCTCATGTTGCTGCTGAAAAGTTTCAAGCTTGTCTTTAAGTCGACCAGCAATAAACTCAGCCATCTCCAGTTTAACCCCAGGCAAGATGGCGATAAACTCTTCGCCTCCAATACGTGCCAGCACGTCAGAACCACGCAAGCAACCCTTGCTGATCTCGCCAATGGTTTTAAGCACCAAATCACCTGCAGGATGACCATAGGTATCATTAATGGTCTTAAAATGATCCAAATCGAACATGATCACGCTCAATGGGCTGTCGCCTTCATTGCCTTCTTTAACCATTTGTTCACCGCTAGCAAACGCATAACGGCGGTTGAACAATTCGGTCAGGCTGTCGGTTTCAGCAATGGTTTTAAGTTGGCGACGGGAGTGCAGTTGACGGTACATAACAAATATCAGGCCTACCGACAACATCCCAAGCACCACCAGAAAAAAGATCTGGATTTGCTGTTCACTAGTGGCTTGTTTGAGTTGCAGAGCTTTGATTTCATTATCTTTTGCGAGCATATTGTTGCGAGATTCATTGCGCTCAACGTCAAACGATACCCTGAGTTTGCGGATCGCCGTCTGGGTTTTCTCACGACGAAATATTCGCAACCCATCAGAATGTGACTTGAGTAACTCGTAAGCATTTTTGTAATTATTCAACTCGGCGTGAAAACGCGACTTCGAACGCAGCACTGCAAGTCCCAAGCGGTTATCATTTTTGTGGTACTTTAGCGGCATTTTTTGTTCGGCAATAGACAACACTTCTAGCGCTAAGCTTGGTTGGTCTTCTTTACTTAACACACGAGCCTTAATCAAATAAAAATCGATCTGTACCATAACCTCTTGTACATGTGGCAAATACTCTTCAGCCTTAGTCAGATAATCCAGCGCTCGATCACCTTGATCCATTTCAAAGGCAACCACAGCAAACCCCTTATAGGCGTTATACATGTCAGACAATTCGGTTGAAGTTTCACTTTCGAGCCGCATTTCCTCAAAGGTCTGGTTGGCCTGCTCGTATTGCTTAAGATTAAGTTGGGTTAAACCAATATTGTGTAAATCAACAATCCTCAGCGCTTTTATCCCCAGCCTGCGACTGGTTTCAAGGGCCTGTAGTCCCACCTCCAGTGCTTTTTCATCATCATTGAGATTACCATATAAAATATGCAACCCGTTGAGCACTTCCCAGGTTAAATCATCGTCATTAACCTGTTGGGCGATAACGTAAGATTCGGTCATGATTTCGAGCGCCCGCTCATAGTCACCGTCAAAGGTGTAAACCAACGAGATAAACAATTTACCACGCCCCTGATACAACAAATGATTGGTCAGTTGAGCAATTTCTAAACCCTTGCGATAATATTTCAAAGCCGACTCAAAATCAGCATTCATTTCATAAACGATACCGAGGTTGTAATTGAGATCAGCACCAATCGGCACAGTTTCATCGCCAATTAATGCCAGTCCTTTGGTGGCATACTCACGCTGTTCGGCCAGATGCCCGAGGGTAGAGTTAAGTTCTGATAATTTGTTGTAAAAACGGGCGAGTTCGCCAGAGGACGCCACTTTTTTGACTTCTTTTTCGCGGTTTTTTAGCATCAAAATGGCTTTGTTGATGTCATCACTTTCCATTGCTCGGGCTTGCGCCACCAGTTGATCCGCCAGCGGCAAATCGGATGGGTATTCCCTATCATCAGCCCTTACTAAACCGACAGACAGTAACAACAGTAGTAGCAACCCCGTAAGCCCTGAATTGGCGGCAATTTGTGCTGTAAATAGCTTTCTCATTATTGTCGATTCAACCTGTAGATATTTTATAGCTCTTATGTTTTCACTAAAGTGTGTTCTATGTCACTCTTTTGGATTAATTTCACTCTGTTTAGATTTATTTGGCTTAGCCGTTAATCACGCAATATCCGCTTCGTCTCCTTTTCGTTCTAACCAAGCTTTGCGGTCTGGCGCGCGTTTTTTACCCAGCAGCATGTCCATCATTTCTCGGGTCGCTTCGTCATCGTCAATGGTCAACTGAACCAAACGGCGAGTATTAGGGTCCATAGTGGTCTCGCGCAGTTGCAGCGGGTTCATTTCACCCAAACCTTTAAAGCGCTGTACGTTAACTTTTCCGCGTTTTTTCTCAGCTGCAATACGGTCGAGAATACCATCCTTTTCTTCCTCGTCCAGTGCATACGACACTTCTTTACCTATATCTATACGATACAACGGCGGCATTGCAACATACACATGTCCTTGTGCCACCAGCGTTTTAAAATGCTGGATAAACAAAGCACAAAGCAAAGTCGCAATGTGTAGGCCATCTGAGTCGGCATCGGCCAGTATGCAGATTTTGCCATAACGCAGCTCAGACAAATCGTGCGCGTTGGGGTCAATACCAATCGCCACCGAAATATCGTGTATTTCGGCAGATCCCAAAATTTGACCGGAATCGACCTCCCAAGTATTGAGTATTTTACCCCGCAGCGGCATGATCGCCTGAAAATAACGGTCGCGTGCCTGCTTGGCAGAACCACCCGCCGAGTCCCCTTCGACCAAAAACAATTCGGTGCGATCATTATCTTGCCTGCTGCAATCGGTCAACTTACCCGGCAAAGCAGGCCCTGAAGTGACTTTTTTACGCACCACTTTTTTACTGGCCCGCAGACGTCGTTGCGCCGAGCTGATGCAAAATTCAGCCAGTGCTTCGGCGGTTTCGGTGTGCTCGTTAAGCCACAAACTAAAGGCGTCTTTAACCACACCAGAGACAAAGGCCGCGCATTGACGAGACGACAGCCGTTCTTTGGTTTGACCGGCAAACTGCGGATCTTGTATTTTAACTGATAGAATATAAGCACAACGGTCCCAGATATCATCGGGGGTCAATTTAACCCCGCGTGGCATCAGGTTACGAAATTCACAAAATTCTCGTAATGATTCAAGCAATCCCTGACGCAAACCATTGACGTGAGTACCGCCTTGTGCAGTAGGAATAAGGTTCACGTAACTTTCGCAAGTCAAGTCGCCTCCCTCGGGCAGCCATAACAAAGCCCAATCGACCGCTTCATTATTGCCTCTAAACACCCCTACAAAGGGAGTTTCGGGCAGGGTGATAAACTCTTTGATGGAGTCAATCAAATAGTCTTCAAGACCATTGAGGTAACACCATTCATAAGTGTTGCCGTTAACTTTGTCGGTGAACTTTATTTTTAGGCCCGGACATAATACCGCTTTGGCCTTCAGATTGTGAATGAGCCGTGAAACAGAGAACTTGGCTGTGTCGAAGTAACTGGCATCAGGCCAAAAGTGCACCTTGGTGCCGGTATTACGTTTGCCGCAAGTGCCGGTGACGGTTAATTCAGACACCTTTTCGCCATGCTCAAAAGCCATTTCCCAAACCTGAGAGTCACGGCGAATGTTAACTTCGACCCGGTTCGACAAAGCGTTGACCACAGAAATACCAACCCCGTGCAACCCCCCTGAAAACTGGTAGTTGTCATTGGTGAATTTGCCACCTGCGTGCAGTTTCGTCATGATGAGTTCGCCACCCGACACCCCTT
>JABSOG010000336.1 GCA_013216025.1 Algicola sp.
AAGCAGCATGGGCGCCGACAATTGCGCCATTTTTTGGGCATCGCGCAAGACTTTTTTCATCCCCGGGCTTTTGCAGATAAAACCACTGAAGCTGGGTTGAGAATGCTGACGAAAAGCGCCGCCCTGCTGTCCTAAACGACTTTCTGATTTAAGATTTAACACCGCACCAACGACATTACTGCCTAACTCATCACCACTGATGCGTACCGGCAGAATGTCAGCGATAAAACGTTCGCTAGCCCCTTCAAGACGAATGGTCTGCGCATTGATGTCCTCTTGCTCCAACCATTCGTTAAAATCAAAACCCTCAAAAAACTGATGAATGGGTTGGCCAATCACCTCAGCGGACACACAACCCAGACTCGACAACGCAGCCTGATTGGCCAACAATACTCTGGCCTGAGCATCAAGCGAAATGATGCCATCGGGCAATGCCCTGAGCAGCGTTTTAAGCTCGTTGTGCTCTCGCTCTGACGGAATAAAAGCAATGGTTTTTACATCACCGATACCACTTAATTTGCGAATTTGCGGCATCACCCTTTGCAGCTTTTCAAATTCGACCTCAGGAAAAGCCACGTACATTAGTTGTTTGGATGGCGCCACTTCGATTTTTCGTAAATTTATTTGGTGCAGCACCAGAATATTCAAAACTTCTTGAACGATACCAACCCTGTCTTCACAGCAAATTTCTAGACGCATAGATTTTTCCAATACCTATCGATAATATTCTTATAACTCGTATCATAAACTATTATTACCCCATCACAACACTCTTTTGTAAAGCTTTTGTTACAGTATTTGTATCCGTTGGATACAAATCAACCCATGAAAACGGCAAATTTGAGATGTTCTTGCATATTCGAGTCAAAAGTGAATAATTGGAGCTTGTGAGGAATGCCGTATAAATAGGAGAATGTATGAAAATTGCTGTAAAAATAGCGCTGAGTCTGATGGTTTCGTTTTTTGTTTTGTTGTTTTTAGTGCCAACTAAAGGTCCCTTTTATTGCGGGGGTTATTCCAATGTAAGCGCCACCGCAATTGAAATTAAGACCATAGAAACCGCGCTGAAAATGCACTATCTGACATTCGGCCACTATCCCAACTCCAAAGCAGGACTGAGTTCATTGGTCGAAGCTAAAACATTCCCTGATGGACAAACCGAGCAATTCCTCCCCGAGTTACCTATGGATCCATGGAACAATCCTTATATTTATCGTTATCCTACGCAGCAGTCAAAAACACGCCCTTGGGATCTATACTCCATGGGGCCAGATGGTATAGATGACCATCAAAGCAATGATGATATTCATTCCAATCCGACTAACATTTAAAAATCACCTTAACAGCAAAAACCCCTGCTTGTTTGTCGATACACAATTGCCAACCGTGGTTATCGACAATACGCTGAACGATCAACAACCCCAATCCAAAGCCATAATCGGCATCTGATTGTGTTTCTTGCTCACTTTGAGCCGAATAAGCGTTGCTTATACACACGGCGTTTTGATCGCTGCTGACCATCACACCACCCTCTTCTCCTCCATCTGAGTATTGAAAAGCATTGCGTATCAGGTTATTGCATATAATGGTGAGCAGGGTTTTATCTACGCCCAGCGTCGCTTGTACAGTCAATTGATTGTCGACAATGACAGTTTTGTTTTTCAACAAATACTGATTGTCTATTATAGATTGTTCAAAGATGGGTTTAATCAAGATATCGCCACCGGCACCTTGAGCAGACGGGTCGCGCCATAACCACAAAATGGTTTCGGTTAGTGCCCGCATGGTATTACTGGCCCGGCGGATTTTACCCACCAGTTTTGCCAAACCCTCGTCTTTGTTCTTCTTGTCTAATACATCAAGCGCAGCACTGGTCACCGCAATGGGGGTGCGTAATTCGTGACTCAAGCTGCGTAAAAACTGTTGCTCACGCCGATTGAATTCGGCCAATTCGCTAAACGATACCCTCAGTTTTTGGGCAACATGATTTAATTCGGCGAAATACAGGGCTTTGTCTGGCACCTTCAAACTGCTGTGATTATCGCTGTTCAACTGCTGAGCCCATGAACTAAGCGCCAAGGTGGCATTGACCAAACGGTAGACAAACCAACCAATCATCAATAGCAGCAGCGCTAAAGTCGCCACCGCCAATAGGATCAACAATTGCCTGATTTTGACAGAACCGCCATCCCCAGCATCCACGTCTGGTAATATGTGCACCACATAAATATCAACGGCCAACTCATCCAAACCAAAACTGACCGGTAATAAATAAGTCACCGACTGCTCAGTTGTGCTCATCAGGCTGCGGTTAATACTGCTTATATATGCCGGAAATTGGTCTTTGTACGACTGTGGCAGTTGCTGTGGCCAGTAATATTCCCTGAATCCCGGTTGATGTTGCGTGATAACTTCTGGGCTTTGATGGTTTTCCGTGATGATCTGGGCCTCAGTAAACATGTAATATTCGGTGGCCTCGTCCATGCCCCATAAATAAACACGGTTGACGATTAACGAATAACACACAATAAAAGCCCCAAAGAGCAACAATAACCGGGTGGTGATAAAAACCGTGATACTGCGACTGTTACTCATGATTTTAGCGCTCCTAACCTCAATTCTCTTGCCTTTAAAACCACACCCACACCTTTGATAGTGTGCAACAAAGGTTGTTCGCCGGTTTCATCTATCAGCGTTCTGAGTCGGTGAAGCTGGGTTTTGAGTACGTGTTTATTTGGCATGTCATCGCCCCAAACCGCATGTTCTAAGTCAACCCGACTGACTACCTTGGGTGATGCCTTGGCCAGTTTAAGCAGTAACTTCCAGCCGATGGGCCCCGGTTGAATTAAACGGCTACCCCTTTTAACCTCGTGCGAATCTGGGTTGACGGTTAAATCGGCCACTTTGAAGAGTGCAGTGTGATTGGTAAGAGACTGACGCCCGAGCACCTGTATTCGAGCAACCAACTCAGGCAAATCAAAGGGTTTAACCAAATAATCATTGGCGCCACTGGCGAATCCTTTGAGTTTGTCGTCGAGACTATCGCGGGCGGTTAACATTAATATCGGGGTATTGACGCCACTGTCTCTGGCCGCTTGGCACACCGCCAAACCATCCATTTTTGGCAGCATAACGTCGAGTACAATTACATCATAAGATTGGCGCTCAATCAGCTCACTAGCCATTTTTCCGTTGTAGGCGAAATCGCATTCCATGTCTTCGGTTTCGAGATAATCACCTATCAGTTCTGACAGGTCAGTTTCGTCTTCTACGAGCAGTACCAGCATTTAGGAGGGGTTCTGGTTGGATTTTTTGTTAGCTTAGCACGTTTGGCGCTGCGTGTTTAAAAGCCCTTGACCTTAAGGGCTACATAGACTCGTCGCGTTTAACCAACTCTTGCCATCTGGCCTGATTGCGGCCGCTGCCTTTGGCCAGATACAGGTTGGCGTCTGCGGCTTCTACCGCTTGTTGTGCGGTGATATCCAAGCTGGCTTGGCAACTGATGCCACCGGCACTGATGGTGATGACACTGTCAACACTTGAGTATTCATGCTTGAGTGCCATTTCGGCTACCGCAGCGCAACAGCTTTGCATTTTTTCATGCACAGAATCACCGGGTGTGTTGGGCAAAATCACCACAAATTCTTCGCCACCATAACGACCGACAAAATCACGGGGCCGACCAAACTGCTCACGCAGAGTTTGAGCCACATGTGTGATAATATCGTCACCTGCCGGGTGACCATAATTGTCGTTATAGGGTTTAAAGAAATCGATGTCGATCATCAATATCGACAGAGTGCTTTTATCACGTTTGGCTGATAACCATTCGAGTTCAAGTACTTGATCGAATTTACGGCGATTGGCCAGGCTGGTCAGCGGATCGATATTAGCCAACTTTTCGAGCAACTGGCATTGGCGGGCCAGTTGTAAATGCAGTTTAACTCGGGCTTTAACAATACTGGCATGAAAGGGTTTTTGAATATAATCACAAGCGCCCAAAGAAAAACCTTTTTCTTCGTTATCGACATCGCGCAGGCCAGTGATAAAAATGACGGGGATCGAATGGGTTCGTTCATCGTTTTTAAGCGCGGTAATAACCGCAAAACCATCCATTTCGGGCATCACCACATCAAGTAATATCAAGGTGGGTCTAAGCTGTTTTGCTTTGGCTACTGCTTGAACGCCATTTTTGGCAATTAATACGTTGGCTTCTTCTTTAAGGATTTCACTGAGAATCTTTAAATTAGACTTCTCATCATCAACAATCAACACATTTGGTTTAGTATTTTGCATCGGCATTACTGTTCAATCCTCAATCCTCAATACGAGACCGGGTTACTTTTATCCTATAAACCCCGAACAAACGGATGTTTTTTGGGCGAAGCGCCAATTATAAGCTCTTTAACCGAGAGTTTCACGAATAATTATGGAT
Organism: Algicola sp.; assembly: GCA_013216025.1. GTDB lineage: Bacteria > Pseudomonadota > Gammaproteobacteria > Enterobacterales > Alteromonadaceae > JABSOG01. Next base: position 4,436 of record JABSOG010000336.1, read on the forward strand.
CCGTTAAATTGTTTGTTGTACTGCACTGTTAACGGGGTTTTACGCAACCCGCCTCAACGAACAGTAATCTGCTTTAGAATGTTGCCAAGTGATTGAAAAACGGTTGCTTTTCATTCATTACTTGAGAAAATCGGGCAAAGACCTAGGTTTTTTATCAAACCCCCTACAAACCCCCCTTAAAGCCATTGAGCTACAACACCCACTTCAGACGTGCGACATTGCCCATAATCGGTGGTGGACTTTTGCCATAATTGTTTTGTAACCGAACGTAAGAATAAACTCAACCCATTGATTTAAAACATCTTTACATAGATTGAGTGATATTTAAACGATGAAATAAATGATTAACCTGCTTTTAATTAATGCGCAACAGAACATAATTAACACCAGTTAAGCGATTAGAAGCCGTTCTCGGTCAGGCTCCTAGCAGCAATGAACACAATAAAGAGGCACTTATGGAAAACTCAAGCTATCAAATTGGTGCAGTACAATTTAATCCGACAGCCAAAGAACTGGTCTTTAGCCGTTTTCGCAGTGTCAGATTAAGCAACCGAGAGAATGCAATCTTGCAATACATGCTCGAAAACCCTAACAAGGCCATCACCTTGACAGAGATTATTGCACAATGCTTGGGTGACTATCCTTGTGATCCGATTCTGACCCGTAAAACCATTCAGATACTGTCAGCCAAACTCGAATTAGAAGATCATATCGAATATCCGTACATCGACTGCTATATGTTTCGCAATCTTAGCGCACAGCAAGAGAAAAGTTCGTTGTTCAACGTCAGCCGCTTAAAGCGTTTTTTGGGCCGCAGCCCACAAATGAGCAAAGCTTTCGCCAGCTAATCATCGTCGAAATGTCGAACCACCTGAAACTCACATCCATGTACCGCATGGCTTTATCACTTTTTATCGCCCCATCAACCCAACCACCGCCTCAATCAATGCGTTGGGCATTTGACGATAATCCGGGTAAGGGATCAGAATAATCCTATCTCGGTAAAACACTTTGCACTGTTCATCAAGCGCCGTAAACTCGGTGACATCCAAACCCAGTCTTTGCCAACTGGCTTTTCCAGCAACCAAATGCCACTGTTCATCCGGGCTTTGGGCCAAACCCGTACCCAAGGACAGCTCGTTGTTAAAACAAAGCGTATCATCAAAGCAAATACATTCATCGCGTTGCAGTAACTGTTCATCACGATAGCGTTTCCAATCGCTTTGGTGGCAACTCAACTTAGCCAAAATGGTCAATATTTTGCGCCAGTGATTGCCGTTGTCTTCAATCAGCTGAGGGATATTTGGCGATAGCGGATTAAAGTCTTGTGTCGTCACGGGGTGATTTGGCAAATACAGCAAGACTCGGGGTGAAGTGGCGCCGATAAGGGGCATTGAAGCGGCTGAATTTATCATCGTTTTTTGGTCGCTAATTGCTTGTTAACTATCGTTTTTTCAACAATATTTGGAGGGACTGTGATTTATATCAAAAATAGTTGTCACTGGCTATTGTATTTTTCACCATTTACCCCCAATATTTAAATGAAGTCACAAAAAAGGAAAAAATTTATGCAAATAAACCTTTCAGGTCATCACGTCGAGATCACCGACGGTATTAGAACACATGTAAAAAGCAAACTGGACAAAATTGCCAGTCATTACCCAGGCATTATTGCCATGACCGTTATTTTGGGTAACGAGCACAATAAGTTCACCTGTGAAATTAACACCTCATACGGAGGAGCCCCAATATCCGCAACAGGTAACGATGAAAACCTGTTCAGTGCCATTGCAGTCACCGGCAAAAAAGTCGATGCCGCATTGTCACATCGTAAAGGCGTGTTAAAAGCCAATCAGCACGACAAACCATCACTCGAAGACCCTCAAGCTGACAGTGAAGTATTTGTTGATGTTCATGCCGAAGTCGACATTGATGCAGAATTTGAAAAGGCCAGTTAAAACCCACTTTTTTAAATCGTATACAACGCGCAGCTTAAACTGCGCGTTTTTTTTTGCATTTTTTTAACCGCTTTTTGGCCACTACATGGCCCTATATAAAGATGCGCAGCAGATTTATTGTAAGTAGTTCTTCAAAAAACTTAACGCTTTGGCTTCATCTTCAGCCAACTCACCGTCTACCAGCACAATTTCTTCAAGCAGTTTAATCGCCTGCGCTTTAATTGGCGAATTACTCAATTGCATCGCTCTGGATTTAATAAAAGTCTCGACATCTTTGTCTTGTATCGCCGCTTTGCATTTATCAATAGCCTGATCACGGTAGTCGCTTTTGCTCATATGGCTGTTCCACTGCGAGTTATCTACCCATTGCGAGACAAAGTCGAGTTCTTCCGGGGTTTCTACACCGTCAATCTCTACAAACAACAGCGCCAAGTCAAACAGCGCTTCTCGTTGAAGTTGGTCGGCACAGATCCCCATGTCAAAGGCCGCTAACAATTTTTCAAAATTCATGGTTTCTCTCTTTTTACTTTAATTGGTGAGGGGAATGGATTATACCAATGAGATTAAATCAGGGGTCTGATCTAATGGATTTGGTATTATTCCCATTCGTCTTCGAGTTCGTTTTCAAGGTGCTGCAAATGACGGTCAAGCTTGTTCAGCAGGTGATGCAGCTGTGATTTTTCTTCGTAAGTAAAACACGAGTCAATAAGCTCGCCCGTTTCAATTCGCTTAGGGGTGATTTGATCGTGAAAATCGGCCCCGCGCTGCGTCAAATAAATCAAAATTTTACGCCGGTCACGTTTTGAATTACGCGTGCCAACAAAATCCAAGTCTTTAAGCACCTTCACCGCCCGGGTGACGGTCGCCGCATCGGTTTTAAGCGCATCAGCCACATGACCATTGGTCAAGCCACCATAAGCGCCAAGCACCGACAATACCCGCCATTCGCGCTCGCCAATCGACACGCCGCTTTGTTGCAGCAGTACCGACAGCTTGTTACCGGTTTGCGACATCTGCGCAGCAAACCGATACATCCGATAAGGTAAAAACGTTTGCAGGTCCATCGAGGATTTAACTTTGCCCGGTGCTTCTTTACCCGGTGCCTCTTTGCTCAGTGATTGTTTGGTGGTTTCCAACTTGGCAGAGGGCGCTTTTTCCGGAGGATTTTTCGGGGGGAGACCCGATGGCTGGTCCGGATCTTGCGGGTTTGGTTGTTTTTCTTTCATGTGGTGTATAACCCAGCGTATTGAATCAGAATTTAGACCTAATATAACTGTACTGGGGCAAAGTTGCCAAGGGTTCGATTAAAAAACTCCAAGTAGTTAGACATTGTCACCACTAACTGACATTGACGCGCTACAGAGTTTTTCTAACGAAACTTCTTGAGGCAATGACAAATTAAAATGCTGCTGCAAAACCTGTCGATATTGACTTGGGGTTGTTATGGGCAGTTCGGTGCGTTCAGCTCCGCTCGAATCGATAAATCGGCCATTGCTAATGGTTTTGCGACCTTGTGGGGTGATCATTGAACACACTGACTTTCGACTGAACGACGACTCCGGCGAGGTTTGTTGATAGTGACACATCGCCTCAAAGTCACTGAATTCAAAAGCATTGAGGCCAAACTTATACTGGGCTTGCCACGCACCATTAGGCTTTTTCCTTTGCAATTCAACACAAGGTCCCTGCTCTACCAGTTGGTATTCATTGCCCATTTGGGTTTGCTGATTTTGTTTCGCCCCATTAAGCGGCAAGGATTCGACAAAAGAATCGCCAAAACCCACGTCGGCAATCCATTGACTATTTTGAAAATCTACCTCAGCCTCAACCGAAACCCCATCCTCAACCGCAACCAAAAGCAACATGTGATCCAGCTCTAGGCCATATTGGTCATCGCCAAACACTTGCGCGCCCAGCAAACTAACCTTAAAACCCAGCTCGCTAAGCAACCACGAAAAAGTATAATTGAGTTCGTAACAAAACCCGCCACGGCGATTATTGACAACCTTATTGAGCAACGCCTCGCCATTCAAGCGAATTTTTTGCCCCAGTGGAATATCCAGATTCTCAAACGGCACGCTCATCATATGGGCCA
>JABSOG010000337.1 GCA_013216025.1 Algicola sp.
TCGGGTACTTCAATATTTTTGCAACGACATTACCAATGAGACGAGCATTTTTCATCAATAGTGATGGTGTACATATCGAAAAACTTTTGTTTAAAACCCAAAGTTGGTTAAAAACTCAATTGGACTTTCCATGTGTCGATGAACAGAAAAAAATAGTTGCCTTCATTACTGCGATAGACAAAAAAATAGCCCAAGTAGCCCAACAAATCGAACTAACCGAAACCTTTAAAAAAGGCCTGTTACAACAAATGTTCGTGTAACACCACCTAATAAGAACAGAAGGAAAGAATAATGGCAGTACAATCAGAGCAGGAATTAGAAGACAATTTGGTCGCTCAGTTAGTGGACCAAGGTTTTGAATGCGCTGCCATTACCGATGAAAAAAGCCTGTTGGCCAATTTAAAACGGCAACTTGAAAAGCTCAATGGCCTAACGGCAAAAAAGCAGCTGAGCGAAACCGAGTTCAAGCAAATACTTAATGCCCTTGCCAAAGGCGCGGTGTTCGAAAAAGCCCAAACTTTGCGTGACCGGTTGCAAATCGACCGGGACGATGGCTCACCGCTGTATATTCAGTTTTTGGCAGAACAATGGGACAAAAACCACTTTCAGGTCACCCAGCAGGTCACTGTTGAAGGGCGTTATCAAAACCGTTATGACGTGACCATTTTGATAAACGGTTTGCCGCTGGTGCAAATCGAACTGAAACGCAGTGGCCTAGAGCTTAAAGAAGCCTTTAACCAAATCAATCGTTATCATCGCCATTCGTACTGGGCCAGTTATGGTTTGTTTCAGTATGTGCAGATGTTTGTGATCACCAATGGGGTTAATACCAAGTATTACGCCAACAATAAAAACCAGAGTTTTAAACAAACCTTTTTTTGGACAGATGAAGACAATAAACGTCATAACGAACTGCCCGATTTTGCCAAGGAATTTTTGCAACGCCAGCATTTGGCCACGATGATCCAAAAATACATTGTGCTTAACGATACCGAGCACGTATTAATGGTGATGCGGCCTTATCAGATTTATGCCACCGAGGCGATTGTTGAGCGGGTGATTGAACGTAACGAAATTCACGCCAATGGCCAAAAGACCGAAAATTTTAACGGTTATATTTGGCATACTACCGGGTCTGGCAAAACCCTGACCTCTTTTAAAACCGCGCAAATTCTCACCAAATTGCCCTGCGTTGACAAAGTGGTGTTTGTGGTCGACCGCAAAGACCTGGATTATCAAACCAGCAAAGAGTTTAACAAGTTTGCCAAAGACTGCGTCGACAGCACCACCAATACCAAATTACTGGTCGACCAGTTTGTTGATGCACCAGTAAAAAAGGGTAAAGTTAATCTCAACCGCAATACCAAGCTGATTGTGACCACCATTCAAAAGCTCAACTATGCCGTAGGCAGCAAACGTCATTTATTCCGTATGACCAAGGTTAAAGACAAAATGGTGGTGTTTATTTTTGACGAATGTCACCGCAGCCAATTTGGCGATACCCACAAACGAATCATCAACTTTTTTAGCAACTATCAGTTGTTTGGTTTTACCGGCACGCCGATATTTGTCGACAACGCCGCCAAAAAGTCTGATGCCAATGGCACCACCAAAGCGTTGTTTCACGAAAGGCTGCACGAGTACACCATAGTTGAGGCCATTAAAGACGAGAACGTTTTAAAGTTCTCAATCGAATACGTTGGCCGCTATAAACAAACCAAAACCAGCAAAAATGCCATTGATATCAATGTAGAAGACATCGACACTCAGGAGTTGTTGGACGCACCACCGCGATTAAAGAAAATCACCGAATACATCATTGCCCACCATAGTCGTAAAACACATAGCAAATCGTTTACGGCGATGTTTTGTGTCAGCAGTATCACCACCCTGATTGAATATTACGAGTTATTCAAAGCCAAAAAAGCCGCTGGTGAACATGACTTAAAGGTGGCCACGATATTTTCTTATGCGGCCAATGAAGAAGACCCAGACGCCGACGGCAACACTGATGACACTATTAATGACAAAGCGGATGACAATAACAACACCGATAATACGCTTGTACAGTTAAACCAAGCGGCAGAGCCAGCGAGCTTATATGCAGTCACTAAGGACCCCCAGGTACACTCCCACCGCCGGGATAAACTCGAACAATTCATTGGCGATTATAATGAGATGTTTAACACCGCCTACACCACCAAAGACAATGATTCGTATTATGACTATTACAAAGATATTTCGAAAAAGGTGCGTGAACGCAAGATAGATATTCTGCTGGTGGTCAATATGTTTTTAACTGGCTTTGACAGCAAACCGTTAAATACGCTTTATGTCGACAAAAGCCTAAAGCAACACGGTTTAATACAAGCCTTTTCGCGCACCAACCGCATTTTGAACGAGCAAAAGTCGCAAGGTAATATTATTTGTTTCCGCAACCTCAAAAAGGCCACTGATGATGCTCTGGTGTTGTTTTCGAACAAAGACGCCAAAGAAACTATTATCATGCCGCCGTATGAGGAGTTTGTGCGTTTGTTTAACCTCGCATACGACGAACTCATAGCGATAGCACCGGATTTAGCCAGTGTCGATGAATTGGCCGATGAAGAGCAGGAGTTGGCCTTTGTAAAAGCATTCAGGGAGTTGATACGGCTTAAAAACATCTTAGCGTCGTTTACCGACTTTAGCTTTGACGACATCACTATGGATGAGCAAAATTTTGAAGACTACACCAGCAAATATCGCGACTTGCACGATAAAGTCAAAACCAACACCAGCCCCGAAAAAGTGTCGGTGCTTGAAGAGGTAGATTTTGAGCTGGAGTTGATTGGCCGCGATGAAGTGAATGTACGCTACATTCTTGAGTTGTTGGGCAAACTCAAAGGGGCTGATGACGATAAAGATTATGAGTACCAATACAAGTCTATTATGCAAATGCTTGGCAGCTCACCAGAGCTGAGAAGCAAAAAAGGCCTAATTGAACAGTTTATTAAAACCAACCTCGACGACTTGGGCGCGTCTAGTGAAGTTTTCGACGCCTTCGATAACTTCTGGGAAGCTGAAAAAAGTAAGGCCGTTGATGTTATTTGCCAGTCAGAATCATTAATCCCCGACAGCATCAAGGCTTTGGTTGATCAAATGATTTACAGCAACGAAGAACCACTGCGCGAAGACGTTGCCGCAACGCTAGAGAAACCATTGGGGTTGCTTGAACGCAAAAAGGTTATTCCACGTATCACCGAAAAGCTCAAGGCGCTTGTCAGTACGTTTTATGATGGGATGTAGTGCGCTTGTTGCAAGATATAAACACACAACCCTCGAATGATTCATCGGCTTGGTTTATTATCCAAGCTGCTGATTTTAAACTGGCGAACACACAAAAATCACATCGATTGACCCGTATTCAGCGGTTAATTTGAAAACAAAAAGCCGACTTTTATTGAGTCGGCCCTTTATTTGTTATTTGGCTGCTATGTAGTTCATACGTCATTAGGATCAATACCCGCCTTTTTCAGTATTTCATGCAACTTGGCAATTTTATCCTCTGCTTTGTCAGCTCTAATTTCTGCCTGCTCTTTTAGCGCCCTCTCCTGTTCAAACTCTGCTTCTTGAGTTAATTGCACCCTGATGGCATCCTGACGAGACTGATAGCGGTGATACTCAGCTTCCCGTTCTGAAAATTGTTCTAACGTTTTCATAGCTAACCTCAGTTGGGGCACGTTCAATAAAGACTCCGGCAACTCTTTCCAGTTCTTGCCCTCTTTAAAGAAGTATAACCAAAAATCATTCGCTTGTAACGTATCGGGGCGTTTCCATTTTGCCAATTCAAAGACATGAATTGAACAATTATCAGTCAGCAGTAAGTCGTTATCTTTGTCCCATACCTGAAAATGATGATGTGGTTTGGTGTCATTAAAAAAAGAGTGGGTTAACAACCAAATTGAAATAACTGGTTGGAGTTGGCTGTAATTCGTGCCTTTTTTAATCTGGGTTTGATAAATGTCGCTCCATGTATAGAGCATTCTTTTGGGCAACGAATGTGGTGTTGCCATCTGCACCTCAACCTGATATTTAATACCGGACTCGTCAATGGCCTTAATGTCGACAATCGACAGTTTATCATCCGTAAATGTACGCTCATTGTACGGATTAATAATCGTCACGCTAACGATTGGGATAGCAGGCATTAAAATACAGTTAAGAAAATGGACCAGTAAATCTTCGTTACCTTCCATGCCCAATATGGCTTTAAAAACACAATCGACCGTTGGATCGATAAAATATTTCATCATATAACCTCAAAACTGGATATAACAACAGTATAAAATATAAACGATAAAATCGCAACAAATAGGTGGTTATTTACACAGCTCGCATAATAATTGCCACAATTAAAGCCCCTTAACAATGCCACTCAACAAAACTGTCATACAAACAGCACCACAGTACCCTAGGACAAATTGGTATTTATGTCTGGTGACGTTTTGTGTTTGTCTATATCGGTTTGGCTTTAAAAATAGTCGTCAAAATAAGCATAATTAAAGTGCTTTGTGTGGCGGTGTGCACGAAAAAATCGACTTTGAAACAACACGAATAAAATCCCCCCGCCCCATTTGACTCAGCTCAATCGAATCAAATTTTGAGGCGGATGCATTTCACGTATGTCCGCAATTTTTTGGTGGTTGCGCCACCAGCGACAAAGGTGTTATCATGCCGCGCCCCATTTGATGGGGTTCGAGTTCTTCTTTGGTCGCAAGGGAAGGACTGTCGTTTTTTATTCTTGGCCATAGGCCAGATACACTTTTGGAGTAACACACAATGTCAGCTATCTATACTTTAGATGCAGAAGTTCGTACAGATTCAGGGAAAGGTGCGAGCCGCCGCCTGCGTCACGCGAACAAAGTACCAGCCATCATTTACGGTGAAGGCAAAGACCCTATTGCAGTATCAATAGAGCATAAACACGTAATGAAAGCTCAAGAAAACGAAGGCTTTTATTCTCACCTGTTAACGGTTAACGTTGGCGGCGAAGCGGTTGAATGTATCCTTAAAGACATGCAACGTCACCCGTTCAAACCGACTGTAATGCACATGGATTTCATGCGTGTTGATGCTTCTCACAAGTTAAACACAACAGCACCTTTGCACTTCATCAACGAAGATACCAACGAAGCTATCAAAGCAGGTGGCGTTTTGACTCACTTGGCCAACGATATCAACATCATTTGTTTGCCGAAAGATTTGCCAGCGTTCATCGAAGTTGACGTAGCCAACCTTGAAGTAGGTCACTCTTTGCACATCTCTGACGTTATATTGCCAGAAGGCGTTGTTTCTGCTGAATTGGCCAAAGGCGAATCACACGATCAGGCATTGGTTAACATCAGTGTACCTCGTGGTGTAGTAGCTGATGAAGACGCAGAAGCCACCACTGAAGAAGCACCAGCAGCAGAGTAACCTTCGGTTACTTTGTTTAAGCTTATGTTGAGTACAAGCCATTGAGCGCTGATATTCAATTAATCGTGGGCCTGGCCAATCCAGGCCCCGAATATGCCAAAACCCGACACAACGCTGGCGCGTGGTTTGTCGAGTCTCTTGCCTCATTTCATAATGTTGTTTTAAAAATGGATGCCAAGTATCACGGTCTGACCGGCAAAATTGTCGTTCACGGTCATGAATACCGCTTGCTTATCCCCACTACCTTCATGAACCTCAGCGGTAAATCTGTCTCGCTACTGGCCAATTTTTTTAAGATACCAGTCGAAAGCATTCTGGTTGCCCACGATGAATTGGATTTGCCCCCGGGCATTGCCAAAATCAAACTCGGTGGCGGTCATGGCGGACATAACGGCTTAAAAGACATCATTAACAAGTTAGGCAACAACAAAAATTTCTATCGTTTGCGGCTTGGCATCGGCCACCCGGGCAGTCGCGAACAGGTCGTCGGCTGGGTGCTGGGCAAAGCGCCCCAATCAGAGCAGGCGCTTATCGACGATGCCGTCATTGAGGCCACCCGCTGCTTTGATATTCTAGCCAAAGATGGGCTGGCCAAAGCCCAGTCCAGATTACACTCACACAAACCGTAGGCTGGTGCCCATAATTTTGAATTTGGGGCTGGTCTAAACTAAAATGGCTTCGTCATCTATCACGGTGAAATATGTCTATGGATGGACAGTATGCGGCAATTGCAGGAGCACAATTCCCATCGCCGCCCCTTGTATCTCTGTGTAAAGCATGGGCTGGCAGCCAATTTTATCATTTTGAACTTAAAGCAGACATAATTTAGTAACATCAATTAAAAGGTAACTCTCATGGGATTTAAATGTGGCATTGTTGGTCTTCCCAACGTTGGCAAATCGACTTTATTCAACGCTTTAACCAAAGCCGGTATTGATGCCGCAAACTTTCCTTTTTGTACCATAGAACCAAATACGGGTGTGGTGCCAGTGCCCGATTTGCGCTTGAACAAGTTGGCCGAAATCGTTAACCCACAGCGCGTTTTGCCAACCACGATGGAGTTTGTCGACATCGCCGGTTTGGTTAAAGGCGCGTCAAAGGGTGAGGGTTTGGGCAACAAGTTTTTGGCCAATATCCGCGAAACTGACGCCATTGGTCATGTGGTACGTTGTTTTGACGATGACAACATCATTCACGTTGCCAACAAAATTGACCCACTTGATGACATTGAAGTGATCAACACTGAGCTGATCCTTTGTGATATGGAAACAGCAGAAAAAACGGCCTATAAAGTCACCAAAAAAGCCAAGAGCGGTGACAAAGACGCCAAAATGGAGTTATCGGTGCTTGAAAAGGTTTCTGTTCATTTGGATCAAGGATTAACGCTGCGTTCTTTAGTGCTTGAAAAAGAAGAGAAGGCTGCCATTAGCTACCTTAATTTTTTGACCATCAAACCAACCATGTATATCGCCAACGTCGCCGACGACGGTTTTGAAAATAATCCTTATCTTGATTTGGTCAGAGAGGTCGCTGCCAAAGAAGATGCTGTTGTGGTCGCTGTGTGCGCCGCTATTGAAGCAGAGATATCCGAGCTTGAAGAAGAAGACAAGCTGGAGTTTCTTGAAGAGATGGGTTTAAAAGAGCCAGGACTCGACCGTGTCATCCGTGGTGGCTATGAGTTGCTACACCTGCAAACGTATTTCACCGCGGGTGTTAAAGAGGTTAGAGCCTGGACTGTGCCTGTTGATGCCACTGCCCCTCAGGCGGCTGGCAAGATCCACACTGACTTTGAAAAAGGATTTATTCGTGCTGAGGTCGTCGGCTACGATCATTTTGTTGAGTTCAATGGCGAAAACGGTGCCAAAGATGCTGGCAAATGGCGTTTGGAAGGTAAAGATTACATCGTTAAAGATGGTGATGTGGTGCATTTCAGGTTTAACGTTTGATAAATCGGCTTCGCCCCTTTATTTGGTGCCACTTCGTGGCAAAAACTAAGTAGATTAATGGGCCTCCCCCCCCGCTGCTTGCTGCGGGGGAATTTATTGTTTGAGGTTTAAGGATTTGTAGGCGGTGCATTTATGCCCGTTTTTATTCGAAATTACGGCCCACCCGTTGGTTATTTGGTCAAACAAATTTAAATCACAATTTTTTGTTCAAAAGGTATTGACGGACAAACCACTTATAAGCATAATACGCGCCACTCGCTAAGACGAGTTGTTAAACGAATGGCTAAATAGCTCAGCTGGTTAGAGCACATCACTCATAATGATGGGGTCGCAGGTTCAAATCCCGCTTTAGCCACCATTTAACAAAACGTCTAAATCAGGCAACTGATAACAGTCTTAAACCAAATTGACTGGTAAAAGCGAAACAGAACATGCGAAAGTGGCGGAATTGGTAGACGCGCTGGATTTAGGTTCCAGTATCGCAAGATGTGAGAGTTCAAGTCTCTCCTTTCGCACCATTATTTTTGAAGAGTTTCTCTTTAAAAAAAGTACAGTTGGGATATCGCCAAGCGGTAAGGCAACGGGTTTTGATCTCGTCATCCCCAGGTTCGAATCCTGGTATCCCAGCCATATCAAACAGCCCGAGAGCACTTTGTGTTTTCGGGCTTTTTGCTTTGTGGGCTTTTATTTTTTTGTCGTGCTACGCACTTAAGGTCAAAGGCTCTTAACACGGAGGCACGGAGCGGCGGAGGAAAGAAAGAGAACAGCAACAAATGAAATTTCAAATTATGACAATCGGCTGACAATAAAATTTTTTATCTTTTTATCTTTCCTCTTTCTTTCTCCGTCTCTCCGTGCCTCCGTGCCTCCGTGTTAAGGCTTTTTATCTTTTGGCATTAGCCTATCCCCATCGCATACTTCATCACCCGGTTCTTAACCGGCCCAGCCTTGTTGGCGAGGCTCAAGCCAAGGTTGCGCAGTAACGCCAGTGGTTTGTGGTCATTACAAAACCCCAGATAAAAAGCATCCATCGCCGACATCATCAGTAAATTAGACTTAT
>JABSOG010000338.1 GCA_013216025.1 Algicola sp.
CAAGGCAGAAAGCACGCTAGTGTTTACACCGTCACTCACTTCCAACTGGAATACCATGGTGCCGGTTACGCCAACTGGTGCAACATAAGTTGGGTATGCGCTGGTAGTGTTCATTAGCAAAGCGAAAGGTCCACTGACTTGCGTCCACTGGTAGCTGGCGATATCAAGACCTTCAGGGTCATAACTTGCTGTGCCGTTTAATGTGGCTGAGCCGCCTTGCTTCATGTTGCTGTTGTCACCCGCATCGGCGATTGGTGCCAAGTTGGTTTTGTTGATCACTATATTGACCATCGCGGTGTCGCTGCGTAGTTCGCCATCAAAAACATTCAAACCAAAAGTTAATGTCTGAGTAGTGTCGACAGTGGGGGCAACAAATCCTGGGTTTGGCGATTCAGGTGCAAAAATATCAACCGCAGGGCCAGCGACTTGCATCCATTGATAGCTCAGCTCAGCGCCTTCAGGATCGTGGCTGTTACTGCCATTTAATGCGTAATAGGCATTTTCTTCAACACTGTCATCACGACCCGCATCGGCAATGGGTGGCAGGTTTGCTACTTTAACTAAAATGTTTACAAACACGGTTTCGCTGTAAAGCTCACCATCAAACACATTCAAGGCGAATGTTAAAGTTTGGTTAGTGGTGACGTTTGGTGAAACAAAACCTGGGTTTGGCGCTTGTGGTGCAAAAATGTCAACCGCAGGACCGGCTGTTTGTATCCAGTGGTAAGTTAAATCAGCGCCTTCTGGGTCGTGGCTGTTGCTGCCATTGAGTGGGTAATAAGTGTTAGGGGCGACAGTGTCATCGCGGCCAGCATCAGCAACAGGTGCTTGATTAGCGGTAACTAAAATGTTGACCGTGTCGGTTTCGCTGTAAAGCTCACCATCAAATACGTTCAGGGCGAACGTTAATGTTTGGTTAGTGGTGATGTTTGGCGAAACAAAGCCTGCGTTTGGCGCTTGTGGTGCAAAAATGTCAACCGAAGGACCGGCCGTTTGTATCCAGAGGTAAGTCAGTTCGGCGCCTTCAAGGTCGTGACTGTTGCTGCCATTGAACTGGTAATAGGTGTTAGCCGCAACGGTGTCATCGCCCCCAGCATCAGCAACGGGTGCTTGATTGGCAGCCTTGACTAAAATATTGACGAATACGGTTTCACCGCGCAATTCGCCGTCAAAAACATCCAATGAGAAAGTTAAAGTCTCATCACTGGTGACCGCAGGTGAAACAAATCCGGGATTCGATGACTGAGGTGCAAAAATATCAACCGCAGTACCCGCAGTTTGCATCCATAGGTAGGTCAGCGTTGCGCCTTCTGGGTCGTAGCTGGCACTGCCATTTAGCGGGTAATAAGTATTGGCGGCGACTGTGTCATCGCCTCCGGCATCTCCAATAGGTGCTGTGTTAACAACTGAGGTTTGAGGCGATGCGGTGTTGGTGGTATCTGCGGCAAATGCACTGGTTGATGCGCCAAGTGTGAACATCGACGCAATGAAAAGCTGTGGTACTTTTTTATTCATGGAGGTATCTTCCTTTAAAACTAAACAATAATACTGGCTGAGTTAATCAACCAATCGCAAAAAACGATAAAAACAGAGGGTGTTTTTATCCTATATTTATCCGGTTGTGACAATCTTGCAGGTATATAGCCAATCACCGGAATTTCCGTTTGTTACTGTTGAAGTGCATACTTTGTACACATATCAAGGCGTGGGATTGTACTGGATTTAGGCTGCTTGTACCAGTTGTTTCGAGGCAGGGTATTAATAAACAACCATGATTGTTTGATTATCGAGCAATTCGACCTAGGCTGCCTCACGTTTTATGGCAGGCATTTTTGCGTGGTGAGCGTTAGCCAAAACAACGGGCAAGTCGAGCGTGACCAACAGACCCTTGTTCGGTTCACTGGCGTACGACACGGTTCCACCGAGTGTTTGGTTGACCTGAGTATAAACAATGGCCATGCCCAGCCCGGTGCAGTGGGAGCCTCGTTTGGTGGTATAAAAGGGGTCGAATAATTCGCCTTGAGTTGCTGGGTCTAAACCTATTCCATAGTCCTGATAAGCCAGCAATACTCGGCCATTATTTATTTGTGCAGAGATTTTTATGGACCCCGCGTTGCTTTGCGGGTAACCATGCAGCAGGGTGTTTTTAAACAACTGTTCGATGATACCCAACAGCGTATTGTAATAAGTCGTTAGCAACATTTCGGCGGGGCAATCAAGTGTCAGGTGAATGTTGTGTCTGAGTAGTTGCTGATGATAGGCAAGTACCACTTGTTGTAGCAAATCCTTCAGAGTGAAGGCTTTTTTGACGTCAAAATGTGATTGCTCAGACAGGGCTTTGAATTTGCGTACCATCACGCTGACCCGCTGGGTATTGTTGTTGAGCAGGCCAAAGGCACTTTTGCTGTTTTTGTTGAAGGTGTTGAGATCTTTACGGTTAAGGTTTTTGCTACTCAATTTTTCTACCAAATACTCTACATCAAACTGTAATTGTGATACGGCGGTGGTGATTATGCCCATTGGGGTATTTATTTCGTGCGCCACACCATTGACCACGCTGACCAAGGATGCCATTTTTTTAGATTCGACCAGTTGGTCTTGCAGTGTTTCTAGCTGTTGCAGGGTGGTACTTAATTCGGCAGTTCTTTGCGCTACTCTGATTTCAAGTTCTTGATTCAGATTGGCCAATAGTTTTTGATTGCGTGACATCGCGATGAATTTTTGATGGCGCTGAAACAAAAAGGCACCGACGATGGACAGTGCAATCAGGCTATAGAAGCTATAAGCCCACCACGAAAGCCAAGGTGCGGGCAATACTGTTATTGGCAAGGCCGTATAGGCCTGTCGCCACTGCGCATTTAGGTGTCTGGCCCTGATTTTCAAGGTATATTTACCCGGCGCAAGGTTGGTGTAGGTGGCCACTAACGCCTGAGGGTCAGTATCAATCCAGTTTTCATCGTTATTTTGCAGCATATACTGGTATTGGACTTTGTTGGGGTTGGCGTTATTGAGACTCGAAAAAGAGAACGACACTAAATTTTCTTGGTGTGAAAGTGTCAGTGTGTCCATCAAATATATTGCCTTGTTGATGGTGAAACTGTAGGGCTTTGGCGCAGCGTATTTGGCGTTCTTATGCATCCCTGCATCCACGGATTTAGTGCGTCCTTGCACGTCAATGGCGACCGGTTTGTTAAAGACCTTAAAACCGGTCAACGTGACGACCAACGGTACTTGCTGGGTGGTAATGTCTTGGGGATAGAAGTGATTGAAACCTGCGTTGCCGCCAAAATACAGTTCGCCACGGCGGGTTTTTAAATAAGCGCCGAGGTTGAATTCGTTGCTTTGCAGGCCATCAAAGGCATCAAAATGATGGCTTTGGCCGGTTCGGCGGTTGAGAAAGGTTAAACCCTGATTAGAACTGAACCACAAGTGCCCCTGCTCTGTCTCAAGTACCGCATAAACCAAGTCTTTGGTCGCGCTCAAATGAGTGAACTTGCCACTGCCGATGCTGAATTTGTAAATACCCACCGAGCTAGTTACCCACAAATCGCCATCAATTGAAGGGGTGATTGAAGTTAAGGATTGGTTTTTTTCACCGTTTGAATGGGGTTGCTGCGGATAATAATGGCGAAAGCTTTTGGTTTTGATGTTCATTTCATTAAGGCCGCCGGTTGCGGTGGCCACCCATAATGTTTGCGAGTCACTTTGGTCAATATCAATGATCAGATTGTTGCTGATGCTGTGGGGGTTGGCCGGGTCATGGGTGAAATTGTCAAATCGGCGGTTAACCGGGTCGTAAAGACTCAAGCCATTACGCGTACCGACCCACAGATTATCGTGACTGTCTTTAAACAGAGTTAATACCATGTTGTGGCTCAGGCTATGAGGGTCTGCCGGGTCGTGGGCAAACCGGGTAACGGTATTGGTGTGGGTATCGAGTATGTTGACGCCAGCGTCAAATGTGCCCACCCACATGATACCGGGTGATGATTCAAGCAGCGAAAATATGCGGTTGCTCGATAGCGAATTGGGGTTATTCTCGTCTTTTTGATAGTGGCGGTAACTGTTGTCGGCACGATTAAAATGGCTGACACCACCGCCTTCAGCACCAATCCATAGGTTGTCTTTATGATCTTCGGCCAGCGCCCAGATGACATTATTCCCTGATGAAGAGCTGCCTTGTGACCTGTTCTTTGGGGAGGCGTTTCCTTGTGCAGGGCTGCTCATTTTAGTGAGGTTGAAACGCTCGGCACTCAGGTTGTATTTATTCAAGCCATTGGCCGACAAACCAATCCACAAAACGTTGTCGTTCGACACATACAAAGTATCAATTAGGCCGTTGGTTAATGCGTTTTTGCGTGAATAGTCAGAGTTAAAGCGGGTAAAGTGGCGGGTTGATGGTTCCATGGCGTTCAAACCATTGTAAGTGCCAATCCACAATCGTTGTTGGGTGTCTTCAATGATGGCGTTGACACTGTTGCCGCTCAGACTCTTGGGGTTGTTTTTGTCATAAATAAAACGCTCAAAATCGTCTGTTTTGGGGTTATATCGAGCCAATCCATTAGTGGTGCCAATCCACAGAGTATTGCTGCTGTCAATCAGCACTTTTTTGATGGTGTTGCTGTTGATGCTGGTGGGATTTTCGCGCTCGTGAAGGTAATGTCTGAATTGTTGCTGTTTGGTCAAATACACAAACAAACCATTGCCAACGGTACCAATCCAAACATCGCCGTTGTGATCCCGTGCCATGGTGAAGATTTCACTGCTAGGTGATGACGATTTTGCGGTGCCTGAGCGGGAAGTCGATGGCAATTCTAACTGGTTAAATTGCTGCGTTTTGATATTAAAACGCGCTATTTGGTTGGATTGACCCACCCACAGTTGAGTATCGTTGAAATTCAACAAGGCTGTGCTGGTGCTGCTGCCTTCGAACTGCTGGCTTTTAAAGCGGGTGAATAGTTCGGTGTCACGTTCAAACCGATGCAAACGGCCCATGGCAGTGGTGACCCACATGGTGCCAGTGCTGTCTTGGGTTATCGCCGTAATTTTGTTTTGTGCCAGCGAATTGGGATTGCCCGGTTGATGTTTGAAGACTTTAAAGTGTTGACCATCGAAGCGGTTTAACCCGTCTTCGGTGCCAAACCACATAAAACCGTGGCGGTCTTGGAAGATACAAAGAATGGTTTCTTGCGACAGGCCATCTTCAATGTCATAACTGCTGACACGTAGTGCGCTTGCTGCATACGAGGAGGTTTGGAACCCAAAAAGTGCTAAAAAAATAAGCTGAATGATTATTCTCATTATCACATCTTCTTATGCTGCCAATATGGTTAAATTATAACCGAACAGTGCGCTGGGCAGTAGTGTTTAAGTCGTTAAAACTGGGTAAATAGAGTTATTTATCAATTGGTTGGCAGTGTTTTGAACACTAAGTGCCTTGGCTGTAAACAATCGTGAATATGTCCCTAACGTAATCGAAATTGCCGGATAAAGTCGCTTTGCCATAATTTCGCCACATTTGGTCAGTATATTGCCTTTTTTCATCGCAGTAATGGTCACAATACTGGTGTTTAATAGGAGGTGAAAAACAAGGAAACCTGATTATGAACAAGAAAAAGACCGTTGGTATTTTGTTTGGTGGCCAATCGGTCAATCGTGAAGTTTGTTGGCAATCTGTCCGTGATGTTGTTGGTGCCATTGACCGCACAAAATATCGGCCCATTTTAATCGGTATCGATAAAACGGGAGAGTGGCGATTGTATGACAGTATTGATGCCCAAAACAAAGGTCCTCTGACGTTGCTTACGGCAACAGATTTTAATGACAATATTGATGTTATTTTTCCCATTCCCCATGCGTTATTGTCCCAAGACGGCGCGGTTCAAGGTTTGCTCAACCTGTCAACCATCCCTTTTGTCGGCTCGGCTGTGACGCTCGACAAAGCTGTGATGAAACGCAAACTCCGTGAAGCCAATATTCCTACTGCGGCCTTTATTGTATTACAAGCAAACGAGGTTCTACCGATTTACCAAATCGTTGCAGCATCATTGGGCACTGAATTTGTGGTTAAATCAGCCAAAACCGGCTCGACTGTAGGCCCGGTGAAAGTCACCAACGCCGAGCAATATGAACAGGCAACAACAGCGGTTTTCTCTCATGATGACCAGCTGCTGATTGAGCAATATATTCAAAGCCGAACCCTTGAGTGCGCCGTGTTGGGTAATCGTCATCCAACGGCATCAGTGCCAGGCGAAACACTCAGCAATAACAAGCTTTTCTCGAACCATGCCCACTTCACCAACGAAAAGGGCACGGCTGTACAAATACCCGCCAAAGTATCGCTAAAGCTCAAAAATAAAATGCAACAATTGGCGATAAAAGCGTGTCAGGCGCTGTCTTGTAAAGGGGTGGCGACTGTCGATTTTTTGTTGACCAGTAATAACGATATTGTGGTGAACAAAATTAACATCATTCCTGATTTCACCACTTCTAGCGCGTACCCGGGACTTTGGCAAGCGAGTGGCATCTGTTATTCTGCATTAATCAATCGTTTGCTGTTGTTGGCACTGGAGCGATTTGACGGTCAGAAACAGCCTGCGAGACTATGTGAGGTTAATTGATTCGCCTTCGGCCTCACCCCAATACATCCACCAAAACCCGTTGCCAGTTTTGACCCATAACTAAATCTATCTCGGCGCTGGTAAAGCGGGCCTGCTGTAACAAATACTCAATTGAGCGCATTCGTTTGATGTGATTGAGTTCGGGGATGACAATATGGTTAACGTCACGGTCAAACCCCAATCGGCCTTTTTTACCCAAACTCTTCCACCATTGATCATATCCCTTGATGGCCACCTTATTATTGTTGCCTGCGCCAAGTGCGGCTTTGTGGCCGCGCAACGGATAGTCGTTGGCTATGGCAACAGCTTGTGCACCAGCGATGTTCTTAATGTGCTTTAAATGGTGAATATAGTGTACTGGGCGGGGGATGGTGTCGTAAGTCAGCCACCACGACATCATAAATACGCCAAATACCCCGCCACTGTCGGCGATGCCTTTTATCACGTTATCTGGGCTGCAACGGGCGTTGTTGATGATGGCTCTGGCGGCGCCATGGGTTTGAACTATCGGCCCTTTGGCGCGTTTGAGTGTTTGTTCGGCTGACGCGACTGTACTGTGTGACAAGTCAATCAACATCTTTTTTTGTTCGAGGCGGTCAATTAAAGCCAAGCCTTTGTTGGTCAAGCCATTGTTGCCCGGGCTCAATGCGCCACCGGCATAAACATTGTCGTAATGGTGGGTTAACTGTAACGCCCTCAAACCCAAATCGTGAAACTCATCGAGTTGACTCAGGCTTGCTTCGATACAATCTGCGCCTTGAATTTGTAAAAATACTGCGCACTTGTCAGCCTGTTTCGCCTTGATGATATCACTGCCTTTGCTGGCTATTTGGTAGATATCGGGATGGTCACGCATGGTGGCAGATTGTTCTTTAATGCTCTTCATGCAGGCTTTGTATGTACGTTTATAGTTGGTGCTGCCATCGGCGAGTTTGACTTGTTCAATTTCTGAAATATCGACAATAAACGCATCGATTTGCGAGGCTTTAACGTCTTGATGGTCCTCAGGTACAAATGACAAACCGTCAACGTACAGCCTTTTGGCGGTTGACGGTTTTGGCAGGTTTTGTGTTACACAACCGGCTATTGAGCTCATGGCCAGCGCCGCGCCAATGCTTTGGATAAATCGTCTGCGGTCCATTATTTGCCTTGTTTTTATGATCAGCTGTTTTTGTTCCGCCCAGTTTAGTCCATTCAGATTTTTATTAACACTCGAAATCATACCCAAGTAACCTCATAATGTGTGAATTGCGCATTATGAGGTTACTTGGGTATATTGTGTTAAAGTGCCCACTTAATTTGATTGTAATATGCAAGGACTAAAGTGATGATAAAAATGAACACCAAAATGGTAAAAACGGTATGCCTGCTGGCATTGCTGCATATGGTCCCGGGGGCTTTAGCGGCAACATTCAAAACAGCCGATGGGGCAACACATGATTACGCCATCACGGGCAAGGGTGAGGCGTTGGTGATGTTACACAGTGGCATGATGTCTCGCGATGACATGCACAAACAAGTCACTTACTTTTCAAAATACTATCAGGTGATAGCGCTCGATTCGCGTGAGCAAGGTCGCAGTAGTACAGTGGATACTCAAATCAGTTATCAGTTAATGTCGGACGATGTGGTTGCATTGCTCGATCACTTAAAGCTTAAAAAGGCCAGTTTGTTCGGTCAAAGCGATGGCGGTATTAGCGCATTGATTACAGCCCACAAACACCCAGAACGTGTTGATAAATTGATGATCCACGGCGCAGTGTTCAACTATAAAGCGTATCCAGCTGAG
>JABSOG010000034.1 GCA_013216025.1 Algicola sp.
TCATACCATTAGGCCTAGCGCTTTTTGTTGGTGCGATTATCAGTTATCACACTGACTTACACTGGTGTTTTACTGCTAAATGCTTTGCGGTTTTTTCCGAGCTATTTAAGGTGCCAATTACCATTGCTGCGATGGCTTTTCCTTTGGTTGCAATAGTGGCTTCAAATCATCGTTCAAAGCAGTCTGCGTATACAAGCGAATTACAGCAATCTCAAAATAATTTTGCCAATCATTATCTTCATATCGAAAAATTTGGAGAGTATATTGAAGAGAAAAATACATTTTTGAAGGAATATGATTTACGCCCCCGGGTTGTGCATAAAGTTTTCTTCCCTAACTCAAGATCGGGTGAAACTTCATTAAATCAAGATTTACTATTGCTGCTAAAAACGCGACTTAAGTTGATTGAAAACCTTGCGGTACGATATCTGGACGCGGAAAAAACTGAAGATGATGAGCTGAAAACTCAAATTCTTACAGAGATGGTGTCTTGCAGCATGCAGCTTAAGACTTTTACTTTACAACTAATGCAGGGGACAGAGTCTGCTTCCTTTACTCACTTTGATAGACTTGTCATTTTTATCGATTTATTTGCTAATTTTTTTGAAGATGTGATTTACTTTGATTCTATTGATTACGATTTTTGCACTTTTGACAGTTTTACCAAGCTAGTAAAGTTTCACCGGACAGCCAATATGGGTCTTGTTGCGACTTCGCTTAGAAGTGATTTTGCCGATAAAACGAAAATTTTGGATGATGACTTTTTATCTTATTTTAGTAAAGTAATATGATTTGCTCTTGACTAAAAAACTATTCAACCAACTGGTTAGGCTTTGGTCTTTTTGCAGGACTTAAGCCCTTGACCGATATCACTAAAATCAAACATGTTCATCGCAAACTAGAAATTGTTACTTGGTGCGAGCTATGTACGTGAATGATTAATCTTTTATGCCGTTTTTTGTTGGGGTAAAGCCTTAGCCATTGGAAAGCGCTGGCTGACTAAATCGACAAATAACTGATAAGGGCAATAAGGTTTATCCCCTGTTCATTATTACTTACCAAGGTGCTTCGCCAGTTTATTCTCATGAATGATAAATTGCGCAACGTTTAAGTGTTTGCTCCATGGGATCTCGCCAGTATTTCGCAGCCCTTCATCATAGCGTACGAAATAAAGCTTCAATTTATGCTCGGTGACTAAATGTTGCAGGGTGCAAACTACTGTTTCGGCCCGCTTTGGAGAATCACAATGCTTGGGTCGCCATTGTTGCAACACCTTTGTTCTGTCAGCAACATTGTTTACGGCAAATTGCATGGGCGAAATATGAAACCAATTTGTCACACTGGCATCATCGTCGATATAAGCCAGCCATAGGTAGGCTACAGCCAATAAAGGTTGTGTGGTTTTATCCGTGGCAACACCTTTTATGGCTTGGCAAAAACCAACGCCACAATATTCATATTGGGCAAAATGAACGTTTTTGTCAGTGAAGTATTTATAAGTCGCACTGCCTTTAAATTGCAGTACTCGTAAAATGCCGCCTTTGGTGGCGCTGTTTGATGTTGCTGATGCCGCAAAAATTGTACAGCACAGCAGTATTATTAATCCCGTCTTTTTCATTGCTTACCAAGATGCTTTGCCAGTTTTTTCTCGTGCTTGATATATTGCGCTATCGTTAAGTATTTATCCCAAGACTCGACGCCAGTATTGCGCAGCCCCTCATCATAACGAACAAAATAATAGGTCAGTTGGTGTTTGCTTACCAGATGTTTCAGGGTGCATATGACTATGTTTGCCGGTTCAGGTGAATCACAATGCTTGGGTCGCCATTGCTGTAAAACGTGTTCGCGGGTGGCAATATTATCTACAGCAAAGGCCATGGGGGAACGAGGAAACCAAGTCATCTGACCTTCGTCATTATCTATATAAGCTAGAAATAAAAATGAGGCGGCTATTAATGGTTTTATATCTCGATCCTTTGCAGGGCCTTCAATGGTATAACAAACACCAATGCCGCAATATTCATATTGCGCAAAGTATTTTCGTTTTTCGCTGTAAAACTTTAAATTAGCTTCGCCTTTAAATTGAAGGACATTCCACATAGCATTGTCTTGTTGCTGGGCATGCGCCATGCCACAAAGCAGCATAAATAAGAGTAATGTTCTCATCAGTGTTCCTATGGATAGATTTTTTCAAAAATAGAAGTGTTATTGACTGAATGTTGATCATTCAGACCATTGCCAGCCCCTACTTGTAAATGCCAATGATCAGCGGCTTCACCTGGTTTATTCTCAAACACTATGTGGGTAAAACCTGAATCTTGCACGGCATCCAGCACTTCTGCTTGTGACAAATTATTAAATAATGGTCCTGCAATGTCAACAGCTAAACCTTGATAGTGATAGCTGCTACTTGAATGATGTTGTGTCTCCGCACCACCCGATACAAGGATCATTGGTAGGTTCGATGCCTCAGCAAAAAGAATAAGCGCTGTGAGTGTTGCGCCAGAAGGTAGTACTGTGCTTGGTGCTGGTTTGTTTAATTGGATAACAGTGCCGTTAGGAGTTAGATATCTGGGAATATTAGGATCAGTCGTAATATTTATAACACAAGGTCCTGTATTTGTTGAAGGCGGAATAGGCCCATTACCACCTTCGGGCAGTAGCCCGGTTTCATCGGTGAACATCAAAGTATTGGCATTGCCGTAAAGGTAGGTATTAATACCACCGCGAATGCCTATTGGATCGCTTTGCAAATAGCGGCCAAGCG
The DNA here is from genome assembly GCA_013216025.1 of Algicola sp. GTDB lineage: Bacteria > Pseudomonadota > Gammaproteobacteria > Enterobacterales > Alteromonadaceae > JABSOG01. Next base: position 2,768 of record JABSOG010000034.1, read on the forward strand.
TTGCATCATAGTCTCTGAAACCGTTATACCATGACTGTTTTTCTTCATCCCAATATTGGCCAGGGAAACCAATGTTTAATTGAATGGTTTCAATCAGGACGGTCCGGTCAAAAGCTTTGTTCTTTGCTTGCCAAACCGTTGTTGCAGTAGCATCAGTGACGATCTCGGGGCGTCCTTGGTGGTCTGTAAATACGTAATATCGTTGCTCATTTTGGCTTAAAGCAATCAAACTACCATTGAGGTAGATATATTCTTTTGTGATCGCGTCATTGGTGATTTCTACAGCCAATTTGCCATCTTTTGTGTAGATATAGTGAATAACATAGCCATTGGCGAGTCGTTTTTCTATCCGCTGGCCTTTGGTATTGTAGCGGTATTGTGTCGTCTCACCTTGGACTTTGACGCTTTTCATTCGGTTGTTGGCGTTGTAACTAAATTCTCGCGAATGATGACTGCCCGTGTCGCTGGTTATATTGCCGTTGCCGTCATAACTAAACGTTCGGGTGTCATTTGCACTAGAGATTGTGGTTAAACGGTTTGAGTTATCGGCAACAGTGTATAGGGTCGTTGTTGTCGTTTCTTCTGTGCGATTGCCGAGACTGTCAAAGCCGTAGTTTTGTTCGTCATTACCACCAATGGTGGTTAGTCGATTTAGATCATCATAGTCAAAGTCGTTTTCCCGGGCATATCTCAAATTCGACAATGTGGTGATATTACCTGTGATGTTTCGTTGGTAGTCTAGGTCTTGTACGCCACTTGCAAGTATGCGAGACACGCGATACTGGGCATCGTACTGCACCGCTCGCTGCTGACCGTTGGCAAATGTCCAACCTTTGATTTTGCCAAATGGTTTGTAGCGGATTTGACTAATGAGGCTGTCGCCATTGATTTTTACACTGGTGATATTGCCAATGGCATCACGTTTATATTTGATCTTAATGCCACTGGGATAGTGAATGCTGCGGGTTCGGCCATTAATATCATATTGATATTTGAGTTGAAAGACGTTGCCCGATAGTGCCGCTGTGAAAGTGACTGTCTTTTTATGCAAACTACCATCGTTATGGTAGCTAAAACGCTCAACACTGGTTTGGTCGGTAGCGCTGCAAATTTGGCCTACTCCGTTACTACATTCATCGTATGCAAAGCTTTGAATAATGTCGTTATTAGCCGATTTCGTCAGTACTCGACCTAAAAGATCATAGGTAAAAGTAAAGCTGTTGCCGTTAGCATCTGTCGTCGAAAGTAACTGTCCTGCCTGATTGTATAAGTAGGATTTTTCGCCGCTATCAGGATTGTTTTGATGGATTTTTTCACCAAACGCATTGTAAGTGTAAGTTGTCGAATTGCCGCGGGCATCGGTAATTCGAATCACTTTATTTTGGTTGTTGTAAATTAATGCCGTCTTGTTGCCTTGGTTGTCTATTACGGCTACTTTGCGGTTTAAATGATCGTATTCGTAGCTTGTGGTATTGCCTTCCCCATCGCTGACTGTCAGTACGTTGCCATTGGCATCGCGGTCAAAGTGTTGGCTCTGTTGGCCACTTTTACTGATGTTGATCACCCGACTGAGTGCGTCAAATGTCTGCTGTTTACTAAAAGGTGTGATGGTTTCGGTGATTTGTTTTTGTCCCAATAAGCAATCATGGCGGATGCTGCCGTTGGTGCAGTCGCTAAATTGCCACGGGGTTTCGTCAGCTTTAAATGTTTGCTCGGTAGTATTGCCAGCAGCATCAAGGGTCAGTTGAATGCTTTGGCCTAAAGCGTTGGTGGTTGTGGTTTTACGATAGGCTCGATCATAACCATAGATGGTGCTATTTCCGTCAGGACCGGTGACTTTGGTCAGCTGGTTAAATGCATTATAACGGTATTTGGTGACCCGCTTTTCATCCAGTTTGACTATTTGTTTATGTAAACGGCCCTTTACATCGTATTTGAAAATGGTTTTAAGGCCTTTACTGTTAATTTTAAAACCGGCAAGGCCCAGCGCGTTATAACCTCCATAAGACATTTTATGACCCAAGGCGTTGACTTTACTTAATAAGTTGCCTTTTTCATCATACGAAAAAGTGGCAGCGTCCGTGACACCTGTTAATGGCCCGTCGATGATTTTGTGTTTGATTTTACCGTTGTCGTGTAACTGATATTGATAGGTCCAGATTCTAAATTTATCTGAATTGCGGGATTGTAGCTGTTTCTTCACTAAGCGCTGGTTGTCGTCGTAAGTGAATGACGTGACTAAAGTGCTTGTCGTAAGGCTAATCGGCAAAGGTAAGAATTTGTGCCATTCGGTACTAACAGTATTGGCTTGCGCAGTACCGTAAGCAGTGGTTTGTTGGGTGATAAAACCGCGATCATTATAATCATAATCGGTGATATTACCTTGCCAGTCGGTGACCTTGTCTTTGAATCCCAAAGTGTCGTAACTGTGGGTTTTATTGGCGGCATAACAAACGCCCGTTTCGTGTCCTTCAATGGTGGTTGGTAGTTTTTTTCCGTTGAGAGTTGTGAAGTGATAAGTCGTCTTTTTACCCAAAGGGTTGGTAACGGTTGTGCTGGCATTGTCATTATATTCAAATAAGGTTTTTGCTGCCCCTTTGGCATGTTGGCTAGATATTGCTCTACCATACACGTCATAACGCCATTTTGCGTAATTTTTGTCGTTGATGTTGATGGCTGTTAATGCATCTGGGTGCCGTGAATCTTGATAAAAATAGGCGCGCTTTGTTTGGTCGGGAGTGGTTACTTGTGACAATAACCCGCTTTCGTTGTAGCCATATCGATAAACTTGCTGATCGGGTGTTGTTATCTGGCTTACCAAGTCAAGCGAATTGTAATGCAGGGTCAAAACTCGGCCTGATTGACTGATAACCTGCACCAATTTGCCGTCAAAGTAACGATAATGCAGAGTTTGCCCAGGTTTGGTTGAACGCATGGTAATACGACCACTATCGTCATAGTTTTCGCTAGTGCCATTATCGCTTTTGTATGTCCAAATGCCGATTGAAGATCGCCCGAACAAGGCGAATTTTCCAGTAGCTTCAAACCATTGGTTGTTATTTGTATCGCGATACAAGGATTTTTGTTGGCCATTGGGACGTATCAAAGTTGCAGTTACTGGCATTCCTTCATCGTCACGGCTGGTTTGTAGTGAATAATCAAAGTTTGATAACCATTTTTCGCCGAAAATACCTGTGTGAGTCTGGGTTTGATAATAGAATCGCTCTATCGCCAATAGGTCATTTTGTATTGAAAAATCAGATTCATGTTGGAATTTTTTTCCCGAAGACAGCATCACAGGATTGCCACCACAAAGAATTTCGGTAGGCGTTGTTGAAGTGGTGCTTGATGTGCCTGTGTAGGGGTTATATGGATAGCCATCGGGATAATCCGACATATCAGAAGCTTCGTAAACCCATTCACATGCCGAGGTATCGACATAATAAGAACTGCCGTCACTATTGATAACTTTTACCTGAGAACTGTAACATTGCAGCCTTAATGCATGCGCATTGCCCGCAAACATTAGTAGCATTATGAGTAAGTAATTTGTAATTTTTAACATTGTTTCTTCTTCTTTTGGTGCTGTTTTATTTAGATACCGTAAAGCGAGGCGCGCATCTTAATTGGGTTAATCGGTGGAAGCAAGTGGAAAAACCTTTAAAAGGCAATTTCTTGAAGAATGGACAGTGTAAAGCAGGTATTTAATTGGGTATGGTGTTGAGTGGCTGCAACTCAAATATAGTGGATTTGTAGCTTAAAACCGGGTTATCTGTGACTTCATGGGCGATTGTTTGTAACCCGACTAATTTAGCTTTGTGTTTGATAATAAAACACTAACGCATCCCAACTTTTCAACCACTCATGATGGTCTTCTTCATTTACGACAATTTTGTTGATGCTTAGGTGGTGCAAGCCCTGTGTGAGTTTGTAGAGCTTTATTCTGCATATGAAACCTTTTTGTTTAAACAGTCCTGTCTCGGTAAAAAACCAATCTGTTTCGGTGATTGGTTTATCATCTATAGTGATCTGGTAAAGGCCCTTCAGTCCCTCTTCTATCGATTTTTGCCGATCAATAGCTGGGTCAATGGCATTGTCTTTTTTGAGATTGATCAGCGTTTTTACATCTTCTTTATAAAACGCAATAAATACATCGAGATAAAGACCGCTGTTATCGAGCGCGAGTATGGCTGACTGTTGTATGCGTAAATCACTGTTGTGGGTATCGAAGTAGTGCTCTGAGCGAACATATAGGAAAACAATAAACTGCACAGTTTTTCTATTTTTATAATCGCCTTTATGGGTTTTTCAAAGGGGATATGGCGCATGGATTTGGGCCGGTTTTGTTGTATCACGCCACTGGGACAAACATAACCAAGGCCAATTAAGCCAACCCACAACCCCCCCTCAACAGTAAATGAAACAACAAGACCAAAATGATACTGTTTAATACGATAATGGTGAATAGGTAATCGGAAAGCCCTATGCCCCCGATGTCATATTCTTGAATGCTGATCATTTATACCATTGCCGATTTACTCTTGTGATACAAAGTAGCTTAAATAAACGCCATATTAACATTTGCAACCTTCTAAAACCCATGTTATGGTCTTTCTCGTTGGATTGACTAGGTCCAAATCAGCCAATTTATCGTAGCCTTATTTGAGAGTAAAAATGGAAGCAAGTAAGGGTATTAATTCAATACACTAAATGAAAAAAGGTTTTAATATGAACATTTCTAAATTCGCAAAAGTTTTGGTATTAGGTGCAAGTGTAAGTTTCGGCGCGGTAAGTGGCGCTTCAGCCGCTGGCGGCGCTTGGGGCATGGCTGATTGCTGTGAATCTATGTACCAAACGGCACTTCGTGGCTGTTTGATGGCAGGCAATTCTTACTCATACTGTACAACTTATTACACCATTGATAAGAACGAATGTTTACAAGGCCATGGCGTTTTCGCTGCAACTTGTAGCGTGTAACAACTAAAAAGTACCGAGCATGACCGCGAGATGATATTCATCAATTCTTAACGGTGTGAACAGTATATTAAAGGGCAAGTACGGTAACGTACCTGTCCTTTTTTTGTTTTTGCGCTACTTTATTTGGCGCACAAAACCCATACCCCTTAACCCACCGATTTCGATACTTCGATAGCAACACAAAAGTAGATTAGGTAATATAAAATTGATAATTTACTATGTTTATTTACATTACATGGTACAAAATCGTTTACAAGTGCCTGTTTTGTATGCCATTATGGTTCCGCATTCATGGTGAATGTTGCAGAATAACAATAAATTAATTAACATTGTCATAAGGTTGGAATATGAATATCTCAGGAACGAAAAAAGCTTGTATCGCACTGGCACTGGCTTTTTCATCGGTTGCAGCAACCGCAGCTATTTATCAGTCGCACGTTTATACGTATTACTCAAATTCGTCGAAGACGGTAGAAGTTGGTGTAAAATACACTTCTTGTGGCACAGTGAATTCCTATAGTGATGGTCAGGAAACCCCGTATTACACAGTTGTGTCTACAGCTTGTTCATCAAATGGCGGCGGATCTGGTGCGTTCTGTAGATATTATCCAGACGATATCGCTTGTGAAGGTTTATAAACTCGGTTTAGTCAGTAAGAACAACATTTCTGACTTCCTTGCGTAAACGAAAAATAAAGGACAGGTATTCGTTGAATCTTGTCCTTTTGTGATTGTCATTTCTTATTCTCTAGAATCAAAGACTTCAACTCACTGATTTCACTATGTAAATCTTTTATCTCGCCATGTAAATCCTTAAGCGTCACAACCCGGTCATTCAATTCAGTTTCGTTGATATGCTCTTCTTCAAGCACGCTGACCATAATGCCGATCACCATATTTAAAAATGCGAAAGTGGTGAGGAAGATAAAGCTGATGAAATATGCCCAACTCCAAGGGTAAACGTCCATGGTTTCGTAGAGGATATCTGTCCAGCCTTCAAAGGTCATTATTCTGAACAGTGTTAGCAGTGATATGGCGATATCGCTCCAAAGTTCAGGGTTTACTTTTTCGAAGAACAGGCTGCCAAAAGCGGCGTAGATGTAAAAGATGATAAACATCAAGGCCATAACGTAACCGAGGCGTGGCAAGGCGGTGAAGAACGAATTCATCAATATGCGCAGTTCGGGGATGATGCTGATCATCCTTAGCACTCTGAATACCCTGATTAAGCGGGCAACCAGTGCCATTTCGGCGTTGTCGAGCGGTATTAGGCTGATGGTGACAATAAGGGTATCGAATAGGTTCCAAGCGTCTTTGAAAAAGTCCCAGCGGTTGGGGGTGGCCAAAAAGCGCACCATGATCTCAAGCAAAAATATGATGGTGATGGCCCAGTCGAGCACCAAAAAGGTATTGATAAGCCACGGCGATAGCTGATAGGTTTTGACGCCCACCATAATAGCAGAGGCAATGATCACGAAGATGATGAAGGCTTCGAACCGTTTGTTGTTGCGGATATGGACCAGTCGGTCCATCAAGGTTATATTGTCCATTGGGTGTTTGTTTAGCTGCTGCTTTACTCAAATACAGGTTTATGATGGGAATATGCAATGATGGCGAACAAAATGCAAATTTTTGTCAGAATTTATCTAAAACAATCTTTTTTTTGGGTATAGTAAGATTTTTGACGCCAATGAGTCCAAGAGCACTATGTTTAGCAACGATACCTTTGAATATTTGCGCTTGTTAAAAGCCAATAATAATCGCGAATGGTTTAATGAACACAAGGCCGATTACGAAGCCAAGGTGCGTGAACCTGCTTTGCAATTTATCACCGATATGCAGCCTTTATTGGGCGATATCTCTAGCCGCATTATTACAAGCCCCAAAAAAGTTGGCGGCTCGTTGATGCGGGTTTACCGCGACACCCGTTTTGCCAAAGACAAAACCCCCTATAAAACCCATGTTGGTATTCAGTTTCGCCATTTTATGGGCAAGGATATCCATGCCCCAGGTTTTTATTTACATGTCAGCGAGGAGGAGTGTTTCTTTGGTGCCGGTATCTGGCGACCGGATGGGCCTGCACTGGGAAAAATTCGCAGCTTTATCGACGAAAACCCCAAAGGTTGGACTAAAGCCAATGGCGCCCCGGGTTTTGCCGAGCGTTTTAACCTTGGCGGCGATAGCCTCAAACGACCACCCCGTGGTTTTAATGCCGACCATCCATTGATTAACGACTTAAAACGCAAAGACTTTATCGCCATTGCCAATTGTCCGCTAGAAGATACCAAGCGGGCTGATTTCACCGAGCTTTGTGCTGAGCATTTCCGCTGTGCCGACCCGTATATGTATTATCTTTGCACAGCGCTGGATTTGCCGTATAGGTAAAAAACAAAAAAAGACCTCGCCACGGAGTGGCGGAGGAAAGAAAGAGGAAAATCAAAAGCAAAAAAATAATGTGTGGTGCTTGAGTGTAGGCATATGGTGGTTATTTATTATCCACCCGTGCCTTTTTTGTTGGTTTTTCATTCTTTATCTTGTCCTCTTTCTTTCCTCCGCCCCTCCGTGTCTCCGTGGCAATGCTTTTGACCCTTCCCTTTTCCTTGTATTTAAAGCGCAATTACGATAGCGTAACGGCCAAAATCATCAGCGGGAAACCATCATGGATCTTAATTTAACAGGCAAAAAAGCTTTGGTATGCGGCAGTTCTCAGGGCATGGGTAAATCAATAGCCATTGAACTGGCCAATCTTGGCGCATCGGTAACATTATTTGCACGTAACGCAACGACTCTAAATGATGTTAAGTCCTTGCTGGCAACCGATAACGATCAACAACACCATGTTATTACTGCCGATTTCAGTGATCCGGTCGATGTTAAACAAGCCATCGACAAACACCTTGAAAGCGGCATTGAATTTAATATTTTAATCAACAATACCGGCGGTCCAGCACCGGGACCTGCCAATGTGGCCACAGCCGATGCTTTTTTGGCTGCATTCAATCAGCACCTTATCAATAACCATAATCTTGCACAGGCATTGCTGCCGGGTATGAAAGCTGCCGGATACGGTCGCATCATCAACGTTATTTCTACTTCGGTTAAACAGCCTTTACCAAACCTCGGCGTGTCAAACACCGTTCGTGGTGCCGTAGCTAACTGGGCTAAAACAATGGCTAACGAACTGGGTCAGTTCAACATTACCGTCAATAATGTATTACCGGGCGCCACCAATACTGGGCGTTTGGATGCGATCCTCGAAAACAAAGCCAAAAAGCAGGGTAAAACGGTTGAGCAGGTCAGTGAGGAAGAAAAGTCGATCATTCCAATGAGACGCTTTGGTGAGTCTGAAGAGTTTGCCAATGCCGTGGCGTTTTTGGCCTCGCCATCAGCCGGATACATCACCGGTGTTAACTTGCCGGTAGACGGCGGTCGCACCACCTGTTTATAACTTTTGAGGAGCCTGCTCATGGAAAAAATTGCTAATTATATCGATGGAGCCTTGGTGGCTCCGCAAAGTAACGAATATCTTGATAATGTTGCACCAGCCATTGGCCAGGTTTACTCGTTAATCCCTGATTCTACTGAGCAAGATGTCGAAGCGGCGGTTGCAGCAGCTGAAAAAGCGTTTCCTTTGTGGTCTGGTTTGTCGGTAGATGAACGCTCGGCACACTTGGAACGTTTGGCTACGGCGATTGAAGATCAGGCCGACGAGTTGGCCATGGCAGAGTCGGTAGATAACGGCAAACCTTTGTCGTTGGCCAAAACTGTTGATATTCCTCGGGGTTCGGCCAATATCCGCTTTTTCTCTCACGCCATCACCCAATATGCCAGCGAAAGCCATAGCATGGGTGATATTGCGGTTAACTTTACCTTGCGCGAACCTATCGGCATCGTTGGTTGTATCTCTCCGTGGAACTTGCCGCTGTATTTGTTCACGTGGAAGATTGCACCGGCTTTGGCTGCGGGTAATTGTGTGGTGGCCAAACCGTCTGAAGTCACGCCGATGACCGCGTATTTGCTGTCGAAAATTTGTGAGAAAATTGGCTTCCCCAAAGGCGTGTTGAACATTTTGCATGGTTTGGGTCATAAAGTCGGCAATGCCATTGTCAGCCATCCCAAGGTTAAAGCCATTAGTTTCACTGGAGGCACGGCGACCGGTGCACATATCGCCAGTATTGCGGCACCAAAATTCAAAAAGTTGTCACTTGAGCTGGGTGGTAAAAACCCGGCACTGGTCTTTGCCGACTGTGATTTTGAAGAAACCCTCAATACCGTTGTACGTGCGTCTTTTGCTAATCAGGGGCAAATTTGTCTTTGTAGCTCAAGGATTTATATTGAACGTGCGATTTACGACAAATTCCGCGATGCTTATATCGACAAGGTTAAACAGCTTAAAGTAGGCGACCCGCTTGAAGAGGGCACAGCGCAGGGCGCTGTAGTATCTGAGGCGCACATGAACAAAGTGCTTGGTTACATTGACTTGGCCAAACAAGAAGGCGGTAAATGTCTTGTTGGTGGTGAGCGGGCACACTTGACTGGACGCTGCGAAAACGGGTTTTTCATCTACCCAACGGTGTTTGAAGGCTTGAAATTGTCAGACCGAGTCAACCAAGAAGAAGTTTTTGGACCCGTCGTCACTATACAGCCTTTTGATAGTGATGAAGAAGCTGTTGAGCTGGCCAATGGCACCGAGTATGGTTTGGCGGCCACGGTGTACAGCAGTAACGTAAAACGCTGCCATGGTTTGGCCAGACAATTGGATTTTGGCATTGTTTGGGTCAATACCTGGTTGCTGCGTGACTTGCGTACGCCGTTTGGTGGAGCCAAAAGTTCTGGCGTTGGCCGTGAAGGGGGTTTTGAGGCATTAAAGTTTTTCACCGAGGCTAAGAACGTTTGTGTTAAGTATTAAATTTGATGGTAGTAGGAGCGAGCCCGGCAAAGTGCTCCTTGCATTGCCCTAATAAACTATGTCCATATAGCGATCCAGCTCGCGATTTTGGCCTGCGGCCAAATATTTATGACGTAACGCTAAATTTATTTATATTGGGTTTAATTAACGTTTGAAATGGCTGCGCCATTTATCGCGAGCTGGAGCTCGCTCCTACAATACTTGTTTGAAAGTGAAGGTTTTTTGTACTAATGTTGAAGTGTTTATGATGTATAAAGGAAGTGTAAATCATGCCGATTGAAAGACGTAAAAAAATCATTCGTGAGCTTCAAATGGCGGTCGACCAGCTAACCTCACCCCAAGAATTTGCGCTGGGCGGATTTAGCCAGTGCGGCGGCGTAATGGCCTTTAGCAGAGAATCTGAAATCGGTCATTTGGCCGAGGTTCACCTCAATGGAGAAAGTGTCACTATTGAGGATGAAGCTGAGGTTATTCACGACCCACATATTCGGGTGCGCTGCGAAAGTCATTAGCACCGACTGCGTTATCTTCGTTATTCGTGATATTATGTGCGCCTTTTCCCACCAACAAAAAGTGCACTTGTGGAATTTACTCAAGCCGACTATCAACTCAATGCGCTGGGCAAACGTTGCCCTGAGCCGGTGATGCTCATCCGCGGCATTGTTCGCAACATGGATGACGGTCAAACACTGACGATAACCGCCGACGACCCCTCTACTACCCGAGATATCCCCAGCTTTTGCCGCTTTATGGACCACACCCTTGTGAAAGTGCAAACCAAACAGAAACCTTTCTTGTATTTGATTCGTAAGGGATTGGATTGACGCACTTGTTTGTTGTGGCGTAGCGTGCATTTCATGCACGTTTTTATTCAGTGATTGTGTTCGGTTAATATGCCTTTTGAATATAGACGCGGGGGATGTTTATATTGGCAAAATCAATGAAAAACTCATAGGTGGCCGATTGGGTTGGGATGAAGGTAAAGTTTTGCAACACCACATTGGTGCAGCTGGCTTTGACTTTTTTATCCAGGACCATCAACTGGTCTTTAGCTTGCAGATAGCCGCAATTAGCATAGGCTCTGGAGGCGTCTTTGGCAGAAAACATAAACTCATAATGCTTGTTTTGACTCAACTGCGCTGCTGCTGCATAGCTGTACTGACCCACCTTGATCAGTTTGAATTGCTCGTTGTAACCCCAACGGGTGAATGTGCCCCTTAAATACAATTGCTTGATGTGTTTTGCATAGGCGGCTCGTTTGTCTGCGTTAATTTGCAACGCGGTCTTTGCGGGTGTTTTGGTGTTTGATGGTGTTGAGTTGCATCCTGATAGTAGGAAAGTCGGGGTAAATAGAACAAACAGATGGATCAACTTCATTATTTCATCCGGTGATTGAGCGCTGATACAGTATATTGTTGGTCTTCAATAAATAGCAACCTGCTTTAGGCGGCTACCCTGATATTGTTCCAGACAATATTCAGGATACACCCCATCCATGGGGATAAAAAAATCCCCGGCCAAGGGGACCAGGGATAAAGACATTTGATTCAGGGAAGTATGATTCAATGCTACTGTATAAGAAGACCACGCCTTGATGGCATTAGTTCATCACAGCAGCAAAAAAAATGCATTTTTATTAAAACCTGATCATTTTAGTCCCGTGTGCATCTTTGAATTAATGCGCTTCATCCCAGTTATCACCCACACCGGCTTCAACAATTAACGGCACATCTAGACTCACCGCTTGTTCCATCTGCTTGCAAATTTGCGGGATCATTTCTTCGACAAATTCGGCTTTGACTTCAAAGACCAATTCATCGTGTACTTGCATGATGGTGTAGATTGAACCTTCAGGTTGTTGCTCTACCCAAGCTTCCATGTTTATCATCGCTTTTTTGATGATGTCGGCGGCGGTGCCCTGCATTGGCGCATTGATTGCCTGACGCTCGGCCCCTTTGCGGCGGGCAGCGTTTTTGGCGTTGATTTCAGGCAAATGCAAACGTCTGCCAAATATGGTTTCTACAAACCCTTGTTTGGCCGCTTTTTCGCGGGTACTTTCCATATAATCTTGCACGCCCGGGAAACGTTCGAAGTAACGGTTCATATATAAAGTGGCTTCGTGACGTGGAATGTCTAACTGATTGGCCAAACCAAAGGCTGACATGCCGTAAATCAAACCAAAGTTTACCGCCTTGGCTTTACGGCGCTGGTCGGTGGTTACTTCATCAATTGGCACGCCAAATACCTCAGAAGCCGTTATACGGTGAACATCTTGTCCATTGGCAAACGCATCAACCAAACCTTTGTCTTTAGACAAATGGGCCATGATGCGTAACTCGATTTGCGAGTAATCTGCCGCAACAAGCTTGTAACCCTCGGGGGCGATAAAGGCTTGGCGCACTTTGCGACCATCGGCGTTACGAATTGGAATGTTTTGCAAGTTTGGATCGGTAGACGACAAACGCCCGGTCGCGGCCACTGCCTGTTGATAAGACGTGTGAACACGACCGGTTTTTTCGTTAATCATCAGTGGCAGTTTGTCGGTGTAGGTCGACTTGAGTTTGCTTGCATGGCGGTGTTCCATAATGAGTTTTGGCAACTCATAGTTATGGGCCAGCTCTACCAGTACATCTTCAGCGGTTGATGGTGCGCCTTTGGGGGTCTTTTTGACGATAGGCAAACCCATTTCTTCAAACAAAACCTGCTGTAACTGCTTGGGTGAAGCGAGGTTAAATTCGTGTCCGGCGACTTCATGGGCTTGTTTTTCTAACTCAATCAAACGCGCGCCAAGTTCGCCACTTTGCTGTTGCAGTTTTTTGGCGTCGATTAACACACCACGGCGTTCTATTTTGGATAATACCGGCACCAAAGGCAGTTCTATTTCAGTAAAGACCGGCACAAGCGCATCAATTTTCGATAATTTCGACCAAATCGCATTGTGCAAACGTAAAGTAATATCGGCATCTTCTGCGGCATAAGGGGCCGCTTTTTCAAGCTCAATTTGATTGAAGGTCAGCTGCTTTTTGCCTTTACCGGCAATGTCTTCAAAATGAATGGTATTCACGCCCAAATATTTGAGCGCCAGCGCATCCATGTTGTGGCGGGTGCCGACACTTTGCAGCACGTAAGATTCGAGCATGGTATCAAAAGCGATGCCTTGCAGGTTGACGCCATAATTGGCCAATACGCTTTTATCGTACTTAAGGTTTTGACCGACTTTGGCTTTGCTTGCATCTTCTAGTAGTGGCTTGAGCTTGGCCAGTACCATATCACGGTCGAGTTGATCTGGTGCATCGAGATAGTCGTGGGCAACTGGCACATAGGCCGCTTCGCCTTCTTTGACGGCAAACGAAACGCCGACCAGTTCGGCCACCATATAATCCAGGCTGGTGGTTTCGGTATCAAAGGCGAATAACTCGCTGTCGTTCAGTTTTACCAGCCATTCGTCCAATTGTGCTTCGGTCAAAATGGTTTGATAGTCGGTTTGCGTTATTGCTGCCGGGGCGGGTTCATCGGATGAAACCGAGGCCGCTGATTGTGGCACAGGCGCAGAGCCACCCGTTTTGGCCAGTAATTCTGACAACCAGCGGCGGAATTCGCACTCACCAAACAGCTCAATCAAGCGGTCGTTGTCAGCAGGTTTAATGGCAAAATCATCAATTTCGTTTTCTAGCTCAACATCCAACTTGATGGTGGCCAGCTGATAAGACATGGTCAATGAATCTTTGTGTTCTTCGAGTTTTTGCGACATTTTTTTAGAACCCCGAAATCCCAATCCGGCCACTTTGTCGAGGTTTTGATAAATGTTCTCAACCGAACCCAGACCTTGCAACAACGCGACCGCTGTTTTTTCGCCAACACCGGGCACACCCGGAATGTTGTCGACCTTGTCGCCCATTAAGGCCAAATAATCGATGATAAGCTCTGGGCCCACGCCGAATTTTTCTTTGACCCCCTCTGGACCCATCACCGTGTCGGTCATTGTGTTAATAAGCGTGACATGTTCATTGACCAGTTGGGCCATATCTTTATCGCCGGTGCTGATCAATGTTGCTCTGCCTTGTTTAGAAGCCTGATCAGACAAAGTACCAATCACATCGTCGGCTTCAACGCCGGCAATGCTGATCAGTGGCAGACCCATGGCCCGGATGATTTGATGAATGGGTTCAATTTGCGGTCGCAAGTCGTCGGGCATCGGTGGCCGGTTGGCTTTATATTCTGAATACATTTCGTTGCGAAAGGTCGGCCCCTTGGCGTCAAACACCATCACAATGTGGGTTGGGCTAAACTGGCGCAACAGGCTTTTGACCATATTGATCACCCCGTAAATGGCACCTGTGGCTTCACCTTTAGAATTGGTTAAATGCGGTGGTGAATGATACGCGCGAAAAAGATAAGATGAGCCGTCAACGAGAATTAAAGGATTTTCAGGGATTTGAGCCATGGTTTACACAATATCAGCAAGTTCGAATGGGGCAATAGGATGCCATAGCGCGGGCATTTGATAAAGCGAAAGTGATATTTATCACCTAGAGAACAAGCTGTGGATAACTTTGTTGATAATGCACAAAAAAGTGATCTTTCAGCGCTTGGCCAAAAAATCTGAGGATAATGCTAACTCATTGAATTTAAAGTGAAAAACATATTCTTAGCGAATGCCTATTAAGGTACACTTAGAGCATCAACAAATGTGGAAAACCATTTTAAAACAACCATTTTAGACAAAAAAAACGGCGCTGATTAAAAGGGTAGGCTAGACTATCACAATCGAAAACGTTTTACAGAAAAACAATTAAACTTTTTACGAATAAAACCATGGCCAACAGCGATAAAAAGCATAAGGCCCGGTTTTACTGGTCTGATGGGTCGAACTCACAAAAGATCAATTAATACCAATGAGATTAATTAACGGGTCTAATTTTAAGCGGTTGCGGCAAATGCTTATAACGACAAGAAAATGACGGGTTCGGTAGTGGGTGAGTGAGTCAACAGACTGTATTGCCCGCTCTGTGCGTTAATTGGATGCCAGCTCATGTGCTAACAAAACGTACAAACGATTTTTCTGATTTTTTAATTGATTAAATGCTCGAAAACACTTACAAATTTGCTTTAATTGACGGCTAATCTTAAACTCAAAATTCAAAGACTCGCCATCATTCATTTAATATAAGTAACATTGGCGAGTTTCAAGCTCACACAGGATAAAAAATGAAAAAACACATTGCAGTGATCCTTTCGGGATGCGGAGTCTTTGATGGATCTGAGATCTACGAAGCCACCCTAACTTTTTTGGCCATTGAACATAACGGCTCAACCTACGAATGTTTTGCCCCAGATATTCCACAAACTCAAGTGATTAACCACCTGACTGGTGAGGTGGCCAAAGGTGAAACCCGAAACGTATTGGTTGAATCGGCGCGTTTATGCCGTGGTAAAATCAAAGCATTGACGGAACTTAAGATTGAAGAATTTGACGGTATGATTTTCCCTGGTGGTTTCGGTGCCGCTTCTAATTTGAGTGACTTTGCCACTAAAGGGGCTGATGCCCAGGTTAACGATCTAGTCCACAAAACGGTCAGATCGTTTGCCGATGTGAAAAAACCGGTTGGCTTTATTTGTATTGCACCGTCTCTGGTGCCACTGATTTACAAAAAAGGTGTACAAGTCACTATCGGTGATGATGCAGAAACCATCGCCACCATCAGCAAAATGGGGGCCATTCATATTGAGTGTACAGTGGATGACTATGTCCGAGATCTCGTCAAAAAAGTGATTTCTACACCGGCCTTTATGTTGGCCAATACGGTTACTGAAGCCAACGTTGGCATTGAGAAAATGGTGACTGAGCTGATTTCGATGTGTGAATAAATCGGCTTCGCATTTTTATAAAGGCCATGGTGTGGCCAAAAAATACAAAAACCTTGGAAGATTTGTCCTCCAAGGTTTTTTATTGGGTGCGATAAAGTAGCTGCAGCACACTTTTGGATACAAGTATGGCGCTACTTTGGTTTATTCATATTTATACTAAACGAACTGTTGCGTAATGTTTCGGTAAACTTGCCCGTGGTTACCTGATAGGTGTAGATAAACAAAACCTTGCTGTTTCTTTTTCTTGTTCTATGATCTGACTACCTATCAAGACCCGGTTGTAGACCCATGCGAACAGCAAAGTGGTTGTTATATATTGTGTTGGCATTTGCCATTTCTTCTTCTCCTTCCTCTGCTTCTTTACCTTATATAGGCGAACCGGGCGTGGCTTGGTTTATCTGGTGGTTTGTAACGCTTGTTGGTTTTGTGTTGGTGTTTGTTGTGACCCGCCACTTTTGTACTAAACCCCTTGCAAGTCCTGTTCAGGTAAATTTTTCTCAAACAAATAACCTGCTTTTAGTGCAGGCAACCAAAGCGGTTGATATTCGAGTGATGGTCGATGTGGTTTTGGCGCTGGCCAACCATATTGTCGGTGACAAAAAACTCAAGTTGGTTAATGCCGTGCCACACGAATTGCCAACGGTTCAGGCTGATGAGCAAAAGTTACAACAGATTTTTTATCATCTGGTTGTCGGTGCGCTTAAAGCGACTCAAAATGGTCATGTTACGGTTTCGGCAATGGTGATTGCTGAGCAAATGCGGGTTACCGTGACGGATTCGGGAGAAGGCTTTTCTTCACAACAGATTGAGCAGATTTTCGAACCTGCTCAAGGGCAAGCTGGCGGTAGTGGAGGATTGCCTTTAGCCAAGCAATGGGTGATTTTGCATGGTGGCGAAATTGAGCTGAGATCTGAGGTGGGCGTTGGCTCTACCTTTGGTGTAACTCTACCCATTGTTGGTCAGCCCGAGCTGCCGGTCGATTTACCGTTCAGCTCGGCAGCCGTTGACATTGCAGACTTTGAATTACAACAGATAGCAACAACTCATGAGCGCGAGTTTCGATTATTATTGGTTGATGATGAACAAGCCGAGCGACAGACGTTGGTCGACCATCTGAGTTTGGCCGGTTACCAATTGGTTGAAGTACAAAATGGCCAACAAGCGATGGATGCCATTGAACAAGATGGGCCGTTTGATTTGATGTTGCTGGATATTATGATGCCGGGTATTGGTGGTTTCGAAGTCTGTCAAAAAATTAGGCAAGATCATCAAAAAAGTGATCTTGCTATCGTACTTTTGACCACCACAAATCAAGCTTTGGAACTGGTACACTGTTTCGCTGTTGGTGGCAATGACTATATCAGCAAGCCGGTTGGCAAGTTTGAGTTGTTGGCAAGGGTCAAAAGCCAGTTAACCCTGCTTGAAACCTTTCGCTTAGAAAAAAGCAGACAAAAGATTGAAGTTGAACCATTACACAATACCATCATCCCGCCAGACTTGACTGGTTTTGAGATTTTATTGGTTGATGATAACGTCATCGATACACAGCTGACCCGAGAATTGTTAGCCGATACAGGGGCGACTATCACAACTTTGGTCGATGGACTGGCTGCGGTGAATATCGCGGACAATGTGGCTTTTGATTTGGTGCTGATGGATATAGAAATGCCGGTAATGGGTGGTGTCGAAGCCACCAAGACTATCAGGCATACCTTCAACCCTGATGAATTGCCGATTATCGCGCTGACAACCCATGAGATGATAGGGCGACTTGAACAGTTTAAAGCCGTTGGTATGAATGAACATATTGGTAAACCCATTGAACCTCGGATGCTTTATCAAATGCTCAATCGCTATCTGATTGAGCGCACGGGAGGCAGTCAATTGCCACTCGATGAACCCTTGGTGGCTGTCGCTACGCCTAACCCCGAAAGTTTTATGGGTAAACTTGCGGCTGTTGAGGTGCTTGATACGGCGACGGCACTGGCCAAAATGAACGGTAAAACAGCACTTTACCGCAATCTGGTCAAAGCATTTGTCAGTGCTCGGCACACCCGAGCAGAGATATTAATCGAATTATTTGAGCAGCAGGCCTGGGAAGATTTGTATCGCAACGTGCATTCGCTTAAATCCAACGCGGCTTATATAGGTGCTTTTGAAGTATCGCGGCTCAGCAAGTCGATGGTTAATGCCTGTGATGGGGGCCATTATGAACGCGATTTGCTCAACCCATTGTGTGATGCGCTAAGCACTTTGATGAGCCAACTTGGCAATATTATGGGGCAGTTCGAACATGAGCAGGCGTCGCTAGTAGATGTCAGGCCACAAACCGATGGTGTTAGGGCCAGCGTGCTGATAATTGAAGATAGTTCGCAAATGCAAATGTTTTTGACTGGTATATTGTCTCAGGACTATACCGTATACAGCGCCGCCGATGGCGATGAAGGCATAGCACAGGCCAAGGAAAAAATGCCAGATATTATTATCAGCGACTTGGTTATGCCTGGTAAAAGCGGTTATGAGGTCTGCAACGCACTCAAAAGTGATGATACCACTTGTCACATCCCGATTATTTTGTTGACGGCCAAATCTGATTTAGAAAGCCGCAAACAGGGTTGGCGTGAGCAGGCCGACGAATATCTGACCAAACCCTGTGATGAAGATGAACTTAAGCTCAGACTTGCCAACTTATTGGGCATTCGCCATGCGCTCAAACAACGCTTCGGTCAGGTTTTACGCCATACTTTTGAAGTGTTGCCGACCATTGCTAAGGAGTATAGCGAAAGGGACCAGCTGTTTTTACAACGCTTCACCTCATTGCTAGACGGTCGTTGTGGTAATAGCGAGCTGAAAATTTCGGATGTTGCGACTGAGTTGGCGGTGACTGTCAGAACCTTGCAAAATAAACTTAAATCATTAACTGATAACAGCTTTACTGAGTATTTGGCGATGATCAGAATGGTTAAGGCTAAAGATTTGCTCAAGCAGGGTAAAAAGGTGGCGGATGTGGCGTGGGAAACTGGTTTTACTGAGCATACCTATTTTAGTAAGTTCTTCAAAGAACACGCAGGGGAAACGCCGACCCAATTCAAACGTCGAATATAGGTAATCGTAGGCCATCCCCTGTGTGGGTTGCAGCCCGGCTTATTGCTCCGGGCTGTGGTGCTTTTTGTTGCAGTTGCCTGCTGAAGTTATGATGATTAAACACTAATCACAATCTCGGGTGCAAACGCCGGAGTTCAGTGTTTCGGGCGTGTTGTCGACAGGGACCAGTTCAAACAAGTCGATCATTTCAAGTAAGCTCATAAACAAGTCGTATGGGATATAGTCAAAAATCATGGTGTTACCTCTACATATAAAGTCATTTAAGTGATTGGCTAAGTTGCCGTCGTTGTTTGTACGATTTCATTGTATTGGTGGGGTGAAATTTCAGTTATGACGCTGACGAAAATCGTTTTTGGCTAGGTTTTTTGTTTGAATACAGAGGGTTATGATTTGTTGGTGGGGTGTTTGTGCAGTTTGATACCATTTTTACTACAACAAACAGACTGATATTTGCGGTAAAATAGACGATAATGATTGCTATCTTATTCATTCCCTCTATTTTGTCAGGCATTGATGTCCTTATTTACCCAGCTTAAATTTGGTTTGTTGTTTTTTGTTGTCGCGCTGTGGCCCGGTTTGTCGTGGTCGAGCGAGCAGGGGCAATATATTATCGATAAAATTGATTTGACCAGCTTCCCCGAAAACACCAGCACTTTTGCGATTGCTCAAAATGACAGCGGCCATTTGTATTTCGCCAATTACCTCAACTTGTTCAAATTTGATGGCAATCGCATAACACTGGTAGCAGGGGATCTAAACAGGCACCCCAGATCATTGGCCTTTGACACTGATGGTCGGCTGTTGGTGGGTTACCCCGGTGAGTTTGGTTATTTCGCCAATGATGAAAGTGGGGTGATGACCTTTAATGACTTAACGCCTTTGGTTCGCAATCAAGTCGACACCGTTGGTAACATCACCCACATTGCTGTACGGCCCGAAGGGGTTTATTTCAGAACTTCAAAGCACATCTATTTTTGGCGCGATCAGCAAACCATGACGATTATTGAGTCGAATGACGGCAACTTCAAACACCTGTATGTGGTTGACGATGAACTCTTTGTGCATCGGACGTCGATGGGGTTGTTCAAACTGCACAGTGGCCGCTTAAGTCGAGCGCTTGATGGCGCTTTTTTCAAGGACAAAGTGATGAAAGCGTTGTTGAAAATCGATGGAAAACTGATGGCGATCACTCAGCGAAAGGGGGTTTTTGTGTTGCAGGGGCAGCAATTTGTGGCTTGGAAATTCAAAGGCAAAGCCGAAAACATCCTACGCAAAAGCCGGATTTACACCGCGATAGGATTGAGTAACGGATTGCTGGCGTTGTCAGTAGAGGGTGAAAACAAAGGATTGTGGCTGCTAGATAAAAAAGGTCAAATGGTACGGCATATGACCACAAAGGATGGGCTTTCTAACGATCTTATTAATGTATTTTTTGAAGATAATCAACAGGGGCTTTGGAGCGGAACCGAAAACGGTATTGATAGAATTGGGGTCTCGTCGCCGCTGACTTACTTTGATGAGCATGATCAGCTGCAAGGCAGCATAAGGGATGTCGCTCGTTACGATGGCACTTTGTATGTGACAACCAGCCGTGGCCTTTTTCAATTACAATCGGTGGAGCAGGACCGTGTTTTTGTCAATTTGTTCGATGCTACACAGGACGAATACCGCAGTTGCTTTAAACTGTTGCTGACCAAGCAGGGGCTGCTGGCCGCTTGTAACACATCACTCTACCAAATTAAAAAAGGCGAGCTTATTCACCTAGATCACATTGCTACTTCTGGCATGAGTGTCATGGCACTACTGCCTAGTGATGATACGGCTCAAACGCAGGTTTTGATCGGTCATGATGGGGGATTGGGGTTATTAATATTTGAAGCGGGTTACTGGCAGTATCGGGCGGTGGCCCAGTCGACGATTGACACGGCAACGGTGGAAATAGGTATTGAGGGACCAAGGCTAATTTGGCTGCTTGATGCACCAGGCACAGTAAAACGACTTGAATTTCAAGATTCGCTTGAGTCAACGCCGACGGTACAGTCTTTTGATCAAAACAGCGGTTTACCCAAAGGGTTCAGAGCTTTCTCCAAAGTGGATGGGCAGATGGTTTTTCTTAGCAACTCAGGCGTTTATCGATTTGACGGTGATTCGTCTCGTTTTGTCATTCATGACGGGTTTGCTAAATTTGCCGGTCATCGGGTGATTGGATTAAACGAGAGTAGCCAGTATGTATCGCTGATTGAAAATGTTAGCCCTGAACGTTCGGAAGGGGTATCCACTTAGCTCCACCTCACACAAGATGTAGTGTTTACCTGTTTGAGATATCTTTATAGGTTACCGATTTCATTGCTACTGCCATTTCAAGCAACCGGTAAAATAGCAGGCCCCTAGATCGTGATTTACGCCGGTTAAAACGAAACGCATACTCGTCAAGATAGGCATCCAGTTGGACTGATTTTACTGAACCTTGATGAGTGCCAAGCAGCCAGCGTTTCAATAATGATGCGACACGATGAACGCCAGGGAGGGAAATATGAGCCGCTTCGTCTGCGCCAAGCAGTACTATTTTGTCGCGTGTATACCCCTTTTCGTAAATCGAACCGTAGGCTGGAGAGCCATCGGTTCGAACCACAGCGCCAGGTAAAATAGTCTCTGTTATGAATTGTTCTACGCAATTTTTGG
>JABSOG010000339.1 GCA_013216025.1 Algicola sp.
CCTCACTTACCGACCAAGCAATAAAGTAGATAATTATGTCCGATTCATACTATAAAAAACAAATAGATTCACTTGTTCATTACGAAGAAGATGATCACCAACCTCAAATTCAAATAAAAGGCAGTAAGTCGGATACTGAATCTATGGCAACGCTGGCCGCTACATCGACAGTCACGTTTCCTTCGGTGGCTGGGGTGATATCGGCCGTGTAGATTTTGCCATCTGTAACAACAAAGTTATCGGCTGTACCGTTGCCGACTGTGATATCGGCCAACACAAATTCGGTGACGATTTCATTAAAAGTGAAAACGGCCGTGAATTTTTCTTTGGCTGGAATCGCGGGTCCAGTGATCGTCACCGTGGGCACTTTGTCGTAAGTGATGGTATACGGTGATGCTTCGAGATTGGGGTTAGAGACACTGTCGATCGCGACTGAGGCTGCAACGTTCAAGGTCACTGTACCTTCGTTGGTTGGCGAGATATCTGCTGTGTAAACCGTGCTGCTGGTGGCTACAAAGTTGTCGGCTGAGCCGTTGGTGACGCTGATATCAGCCAGTATGAACTCGGTGACCGGTTCGTTAAAGGTGACAGTTGCGGTAAATTTGTCGTTTACGTGGCCGCTTGGGCCGCTGATAGCAACCGTGGGCACTTTGTCGTAAACAACGGTGTACTGGGTTGGGGCCAAATTGGCGTTACCGATGCTATCAAGTACTGCATTAGCAGGAACATCGACGGTAACACCACCGGCACCTTCGGCTGTAGGGGTTACGTCTACGGAATAGCTGACTCCTGCGCTGAGGGTGACGAAATTGTCTTTGGTGGCATTAAATAGGGTAATGTCGTCTATTGTAAACCCTGTGACCGTTTCGTTAAATGTGAAAATGTTGGTGTACTTGCCTGTGACGTGTCCGGTGGGTCCGTCGATAACTAGGCTTGGGATTTTGTCGTAGGTAATGGTGTATTGTGGTGCAAAGATGTTGCCGTTATTGACGGTGTCGAAGGCCACATCGGATGAAACATCCACGTAGACAGGGCCTTCACTGGTAGGGGTGATATCGGCCGTATAGCTTTTGGATGTCAACGTGACAAAGTTGTCGACCGTGCCGTTGGTTGGCACTATTGCCGCTAGAGAGAAGCCGGTGACAGTTTCGTTAAAGGTGAAGGTGGCGGTGAATTTTTCGCTCACATGACCGGTGGGACCACCGATGGTTAGGGTCGGTCTTTTATCGTAAGTGAGGCTCAATTGTGGCGCGGCGGTGTTGGGATTGCTGATTGAATCGATTGCGACACTGGCGGGCACATCTACGGTGAAATTACCCTCGTTGGTGGGGGTAATATCGGCTGTGTAAGAAGTGGCGCTGGTGGCCACAAAATTGCTTTTGGTGGCATTGAACAACGTAATATCCGCCAAGGTAAAGTCGGTGACATTTTCATTAAAAGTAAATGTAGCGGTAAATGGGTCGCTGACATGGCCGACTGCACCACTGATGGCAACCGTTGGCACTTTGTCGTATTTAATGACGTATGGCGATGCGGCGGCGACATTGCCATTATTTGCGGCATCGACTACTACACTGGCAGGCACCGTCACGGTGACATCACCCTCGAAGCTCGGGGTTATGTCAGCGGTATAAACGGTGGCACTCGTTGTTGTAAAGTTGTCTGCGCTACCATTACCCACCGTAATATCAGCTAAGGCAAAACCACTGACGTCTTCACTGAAAGTAAATGTGGCGGTAAATTTTTCGGTGACATGACCGCTGGGTCCATTGATAGTCACTGTTGGCAAGGCGTTGTCAACCGCAAAGGTGCTACTTGGTCCAATTGCTGGTGCCTGTTGATCACCATTTTTTGCGGTGCCTGTATTAATACTGACGCCCAATGTGCCATCACCGGTGATGCTGCTCAAATTAATAGTTCGTGTTAATGAGTCGACTGTTGTGACGGTTACTGTAGCTGTTGCGCTTTGTGTTTTGTTTAACGTGATGGCACTCCCAGAAAGGCTGATTTCGGCGGCATTGGTGTAAGTGACGGTATAGGTGACTGGTCCTGTATTAGCTAGGCTTGTGCTTGGTGCACTAATTGCGATAGTGGGCGTTGGAAATGTTGGACTGGCGTCATAGGTAAAGGATAATGTATTAGATGCTGGGTTTGTTACTGAGTTAAAAACAGCATCGTCCGCCACACTGGCAGGCACACTAACGGTGACTGTGCCGCTGGCAGTTGGGGTGATGTCGGCGGTATAAAGCAGTCCTGAACCGGCAAAATTGCTGGCAGTGCCGTTAGTGACTGTCAAGTCGGCAACGGTAAAACCTGTCACCGAGCGGCTGAAATCAATATTGACTGGAATAGGGGAAGTTGTATATGGAGCGGTTGCACTGGTCGCGACATTGACTGTCAGTGATTCAACGTTCATTAAGGTGGTCACCGCGGGCGTTGACGTGTTGTTGCCGTTGACAGTGGCCGACATGGGCAGTGTGGGCAGGTTATATAACCCGGATGATGCATTGGCAGGGACTAAAATGTTCACGTCAAAAGTACAGCTTTCTCCGGGTTGCAGTGAACCGCCGGAGAATGACAGATAGGTTGTGCCTGCTAATAGCGAGCCAGCACCACAAGGATCTGTTGGTATGGATGTCCCTTTTAATCCTGACAGCGCCTTGTTGAGATCCATGCTCGCCGACAAGGCGGTGGCGGCCAAACCTGTGGCGGCGTTGTTGATAGTAAACCTCAGGATATTGGTCGCACCGGCTGCCGTTGGGTCGGTCACAACAGCGACGCCCCAAGACAAACCGGAAATGACTACAGAATCGCTGGCGGATGCGGCACTGACGCTCTGACCACCTGAGGTGCCAGTGACTGTGGAGCTGAGCACTGAAATCGTACTGGGCACTGCATCGGCAGGAATTTGCAAGACCACCGAAAATGTACAAGTGCTATCGGCGCTCATACTGGCACCGCTTAAGGTCAGTGTTGAAGTGCCACCGAATGTCGAACCGCTGCCGCACACATCATTTTGGGTAGCCGTTGTTGAGACCAAACCTGTGAGGGCGTTTTCTAAGTCAACGGTAAAACCTACACCTGTCACATCTGCAGCAGCCAGCGGACTGTAGTTGAGGGTAAATTGGGCATTTACAGTGGAGCCAGGGGAAGCGTCAGTTTCGGTTATAGATAAAAACAGGGTGGGCGCGGAAACCACAACCAGATTGTGGCTGACCGCCGTACCGTATACTGTAGCCCCGTTTATTTCGCCACTGGGTGCCGTAGTGCTAAAGCCCCAAGTGCCGGGTGTTGCGTCTGCGGGCAGCGTTAAAATAACATCAAAAGTACAATTGGCACCGCCAACCAGGTTGGCATCTGCTACACCAAAATATAAAAGGCCATTGCCATTGTCGTTAGAGGTAAATGTCGATCCGGTGCCGCAGCTATTGGAATTTGGTCGGGTTTTGATCACAATGCCGCCAATGGCTTCGTTAATATTCTCAGTAAAAGTTATCTTGCTGACGGTGTTGACTGCATCAGAATTGGTGATGGTATAGCGCAAAGTCACATCTTGTCCGGCAGTGACCGGATCATCCACAAACTCGGCGGTGACAACGGGGGCTTTAACAACAATTAGTGTGTTGGTGGCGATGGGTTTGGTGGTTGCTGAACCGAGCGTCAGATTAATGATGCTGGTGCTGTTGGTGTAGGTGCCCGCTGCGGCACCGGCTGGGATCAGCACTGTAACTTCAAAGGTACATGAGGCTCCCGAAACAAGGTTGGCACCATTGATGGTGAGATTACTGCTGCCGGTCATGGTTGAACCTGAGCCACAAAAATCATTGGCAGGCAAAGCGGTCGCGGCCAAGCCGCTCAAAGTGGTATTCAGATCATTGGTAAAGGTGATGCCAGTGGCCGCGTTGGCTCGGTCGTTGTTAGTTAGGGTATAAGTCAATTTGACTGAATCGCCCGGTTTAACGGCACCAGGAAAGAAAGCATTCACAAACGATGTGCTGACTAATAACTCAGCAGACGCCGAGCCACTAGGGTTGGTAAAGCTTTGCAATAGACTGGCCGAAACATGGAGGTAACTCCCCGCCACTGCAGCGGTTACATCGACGCTGACTGTGCAGGTTTCCCCGCTGGTTACGGCACTAACGCCCCCTGTAAAGGCGCTGGTGCCAGGCGAAAAGGTATGCGAAGCCGTGCCACTACAAGTCGTGGATACGTTAGGTGCATCAGCAATGAGTAGACCGGATGGCAGTGTGTCGTAGAATGCTAAAGAACTGGCATTGCTGCCGTTACGGCTGTTGTCAATAGTATAGATTAGGGTACTGATGCCGCCCGGAGTGATTGTACTCGGGGAAAAGGCGATGGTAAATCCTGGCCTGCTACCATCGACTGTCAGGTCAACGGTTGCATTACTTACACTGCCAGCGCTGGTAGACAAAGTGGCTGCAGGAATGGTATGTGTGCCAGCAGTGCTGCTGGTGATATTCATTGTCAATGTACAACTGGCGTTTGCTCCTAATCTATAACCTGTGAACGTTACGCTGTTGGAGCCGCCTGTCGCGGTAAAAATGCCGTTGATACAAGTGGTGGTTGCATTGGGAGCAGCGGTGAGCGTCACGCCTGTTGGCAGGGTAGTAGAAAAAGTTAAATCGGTAGCTCCGCTACTTTGCGCTGTATTGTCGACGGTGTAGGTTAATGTGCTCAGTGAACCCGGGCCGATGGTGGTTGGCGACAATGTCGCTGAGAATGTTGGTGCCCCGGCGTAGGCCGTTGCACTCATCAGTAGACTGAGCAACCACGCGGTTGCTTGCAATGCGTTGTTTTTTATCCTGTTCACTATTTTATCATCCTGCCAATTGGATTATCTTGAAATCGGTTATTTGTGGTTGTTATTGATTATTATTGGTGCCGATTCGGTTACTGTGTCAGTTTGAATACCTGTATATACCAAACCCGATTGGCGTAACCGGTTATTTGGTTGTGTCCTGCGATCAGGATAGAGCCATTCGTTAAGGCCATGATCACTTCAGATGAATCTTCGCTGTTATAACTGACAGTAAAGTGGTTGCCGTTGTTGAACACTGGGTCTAGCGCGCCATCGGTGGTCAACCGGGCAATGTATACATCATCGCCACCATCACTGGTGTTGACGCTGGTGCCAGTGAGCAACAATTTGCCGCTAGCGTCAAGCGCCAATGAGCGGTTGGCATGACTGGAGCCAAAGCCGTAGGTGGCCAAGCCATCATTGCTAAAGCTGCTGTTGAGTTGACCGTTGGCGTTAAGTGACACCATGGCGGTCAAGTTGCCGGTTGGACTAATGCTGCTGCCGCTGGCGTAGATTATGCCGTTGCTGACCACCACATCAAACAAGATGTCTTGATTGCCCGTCACCGTACTGTCTACATCGAGACTTTGGAAACCACCTGAGCCGAAACCTGAGGTGTCTAACAAGCCTGAACTGGTGAATTTGGCAATCAGCGCTTTATCGTCTTGGGCCTGTTCAGTGCTGAATTGGCTGCCGACCACAATCACTGAGTTATCGCTCAATACGCTGATATTATTGATTTTTTCGAGCTGGTTTAAGTCTTGAACGGTTTCGCCACCACTGCCAAAGCTGGTATCAAACGAACCGTCAAGGTTGAGTCTAGCCAGATAGATATCGCTGTTGTCTGACAACAGGTTGCGAGCATATCCGCCGATGACAATCTTGTTGTTAGCGTCGATGGCGATGCCGTTAAAAGCCAGTTGTAGGTTGTTGTCAGTGGCAGAGAATACCCGAATGCCGTCGTTGTCAAAACTGCTGTCGGGTTTGCCGTTGCTATCGAGCATCAGCACAAAACCGTTGTCGCCAAACCAGCCAGTGACCACCAAACGGCCATCATTGAGTTCTGCAACGGCTTTACCAATATAAGCTGACGCGCTGTTGTCTGACAGGCGATAATAACCATCGACCGCAAAGGTGGTATCGAGTGAACCGCCAGAATTGTATCTGGCGACAATCAGGTCGGTCACTGAGTGACTGCTTTTGCTTGAACCGACCATGGCCATCTTGCCACTTTGACTTGAACTGGTCAGCTCAATGCTGTCATAGAGGGTGTCGTCGCTGGGGGTTTGGTTGGTGGTATTGTAACCCCGATTAACAAAGCTGCTGTCTAAGGTGCCGCTGGTGGTAAAGCGAGCCAGTGCAAAGTTTTGATTGCGGGTGCCTTTAACCGAGGTGGCCACTATCACCCGTGAGCTACTGTCCAGCATCAGCCCGGCCAGCACATTTTCGTCGTTGCCAATGTCTTTGGAGACAACGCCGTTGCTGCCAAAGCTGGTGTCTTGGTCGCCCGCTGCGGTGATTTTGACAATGCCTATGTCATGGCTTTGCTCTGTTAAACCCAATTGAACACCCAAGTAGAGGTTGTTGCTGGTATCAAACGCAATGCGCTTACCTACAGAGCTATTGGTATGCGTGCCACCGTCTTGATCGGCATCGATGATTTTTATGCCGCCGTTGCCTATGTCAGTTCTGAGGGTACCGCTACTGTCCATTACTGCCAAGGCGACATCGTTAACGCCTTGAGCAAGGGTGGTTGAACCGAGCAACACGATGTTGCCTGAGCTGTCGACTTTGATGTCATAAATGATGTCGTCATCACGTTGACCCAAATCGAAGGTGACTCTACCTGTGTTGGCAAAGTCGCCGTCGAGCGAGAAGTCGCTATTGACCCGGGCCACGGCAAAATCATAGTTGAAGTTGTTGCTGGCATCGGCCGTAAAGCCGGCGATAAGAATCTTGCCATCGCTCTGCCCGGCTATAGCTTGAGGGCGGTCAAATTCGCCTATCATATCAAGGACGAGTCTTGCGATGAGCGTACCGTTCGAAGCGTTGTATTGATATAACTCAAACTGGTTGTCGATGCCAGCCCCAACGATGATGTTGCCATCGGTATTGACAAGAATACCGGCCACCAAAAGATTGGTTTTACTAAGCGTTGATAGGATAATGCCACCGCCGCCAAAGTTGTTGTCAAGCACCCCGCTGGCCAGCAGTTTAATCACAAAAAATTCAATCACATTGTTATTGAATAGCTCTCCGGCAATATAAATATTGTCGTTGGCGTCTACCGTGACATCAGTGGCGTTTTCGAAGCCTCCCAAGTCTTTATTGAGCACCCCCTGAATGCCAAAGCTGTGGTCTAGTCGGCCATCGGCCAGATAGCGGGTTATGGCGATATCTGTGGTGGTGTTGGTACTGACCGAACCCACCATTATCACACGTCCTTGGCTGTCTATCACCGAATCTAGCGGGGTATCTTTATTGTCAAAGGCAAAAGCATTGGAGGCTGCTAACCCTGAGATAGAGGTGTTGCCAAAACTGCTGTCGGCAACCAATGTTTGGTTTTCGAGAATTTCTGTGATGGTGATGATGACATCGGTTGAGTCGGTAAGATTGCCGGTGTCGGTCACTGTTATGGTCAGAGTATATTGTTGGGTGGTTTCAAAATCGAGGAAGGTTTTGTCTGCCACGGTGATTTCGCCACTGCTTGAGTTGATGGCAAAAATACTGTCGGTATTGCCTGTGGTGATACTGTAGCTCAGGGTATCATTATCGACATCTTCAGCTTGC
The DNA here is from genome assembly GCA_013216025.1 of Algicola sp. Taxonomy (GTDB): domain Bacteria; phylum Pseudomonadota; class Gammaproteobacteria; order Enterobacterales; family Alteromonadaceae; genus JABSOG01. Next base: position 7,610 of record JABSOG010000339.1, read on the forward strand.
ATGATGACCACCGAAAATCCGTTAACGGCATTCTCGGCAATCGTTGCATTGGCGCCAGCAATGGCCGGGGCATCGTTAATCGGATTGACGATAAGTGTCACTGTCGCGCTGGCAGTATGTCCTGCCCCGCAGTCGGCTACCACAGTACAATCGTTGTCAGTTACAGTGTAACTGACGGTGGTTTCGCCGTTAAAGTTGCTGTTGGGCACAAATTGTAGGGTTTGGCGGTTAACGCCGTTATTGACACTCAAAGCACCATCGTTTGAGGTCGCGGCAATGATTTTAAGGGTATCCAAATCGATGTCGGTGTCGTTGGCGAGTACGTCGAGGGTGGTTGAAATGTCTTCATCCAAGCTTTGGCTGTCGTCTAGGGAGACCGGTTGATCATTGATGGCTATCACGGTCATGGTCACTGATGCTGTTGCGGTGCTGCCACTGGGGTCGCTGATGGTATAGGTAATGTTGTCGATACCATTGAAGTTGGGTAACGGAATGTACGCAAGTGTTTGATCTGGATTGATCGTGACTCGGCCGCTATTTGCCTGTGCCGCCGTGATGGTCAGGGGGTCACCGTCGACATCGGAATCATTGGCCAATACAAAAACGGTGTTGCTGGTGTCTTCGTCAGTGGTTCTGACGTCTGCAACGGCAACTGGGGGATCGTTGATGGCAATCACTGTGATGGATACTGTGGCGTTGGCTGAACCGCCGTTGCCATCAGTGATGCTGTATTGGACTTGGGCTGGACCGTTGTAGTTTGCTGTTGGCACAAAGACAATG
>JABSOG010000340.1:0-1948 GCA_013216025.1 Algicola sp.
TGCAGCAAAAGACTGTTCAATAAAGGTGTCAAAACTGACCGAGGCAAACTGCAACACCTGATCACTTTCAGTAAAATCTAGCTGTTTTATCACCTTTGACACATGGGCAGCCACCGATTGATGTTCAACCATCACCCCTTTGGGTAAGCCGGTCGAACCCGAGGTGTAAATCACGTAAGCCAAATTGTTTGGCGAGTATGACTCAAGGCGCGGTGGATTAGTCGTTGGCTGACTAAGCAACTGCGGCTGTAAATCGGCCAATACTTTTTGGGTCAACACCAATTCAACACCACTGTCTTTAATCATGTGATCTAAACGGTCTTGGGGGTAATCTGGGTCAAGCGGCACATACGCCCCGCCCGCCTTCAAAATAGCCAATAGCGCAATCACCATGTTCAATGAACGCTCAACACTTAGGCCCACCAAAGTGTCAGATTTGACACCCTGCGCCCTTAAATAATGGGCCAGTTGGTTAGCTTTATCATTTAACGCTTGATAAGTCAGTTGTCGAGGTGCTTGTTCATCTGCAAAAGCTAACGCAATATTATTTGGCGTGCCCTTAACCTGCCGCTCAAATAGCTCGTGAATCGGCAGCGACTCTTCATCGTCAACAACAGCCTCGTTAAGCGTATGCAACAAATAATGTTGTTCATCTTCGCTCAACATCGACAATTCGTTGATTGGCGTTTGTGGATTGGCCACAATGCTATCGAGCAAGCGAACCAGATGTTGTCCCAATACCTCTATGGTCTGGGCATCGAACAAATCTCGATTAAACTCAAATTCAAAACTCAACCCCGACTCGGTCGCCATGGCGTCTAGCGTCAAGTCAAACTTGGCCACTTGCCGGCTATCATCCCCTTCTAGTGGCGATAAGGTGACATCGGTCAATTGTTGTGTGCTGGTTTCGTTAGTATTCATCGAGAACATGATTTGAAACAGCGGCGAATGCTGGCGGCTTCGGGCCGGTTTAAGGCGTTCAACCAAATGTTCAAACGGCACATCTTGATTGGCCTGCGCATCAAGGTTGACGGTTTTGACGCGCTCAAGAAAGTCGCTATAAGCCGGGTTGCCGGAACAATCGGCCCTTAATACGAAGGTGTTGATGAAAAAGCCAATGATGGGTTCAAGTTCTTGTTGTAATCGGTTGCCCATGGGCACACCAAGTACCATGTCGTTGGTGTTTGAATGGCGCGACAACAACAAAGAAAAAGCCCCGTGCAACACCATAAACAAGGTGGCACTATGTTGTAAAGCCAACTGTTTTAGACCTTCCAAGGTGGCCGCATTGGCCTCAAATGACACCACACCACCATTAAACGTTTGCTTTTCGGGCCGTGCCCTGTCCAGTGGTAGCTCATGCACCTGCGGTAAATCTGCCAGTTGTCGTGTCCAATAAGACAATTGCGATTGCAGCACTTGTCCTTTAATAAAGCGGTGTTGCCACTGGGCATAATCGGCGTACGTCACCGCTAGCGGGGCAAACGGGTGAGGTTTGGCTGTTTTAATCGCCTCATACCCAGCCCAAAATTCATTCACCAACAGTCCCATCGACCAACCATCAGACGCGATATGATGCATATTGAACAACAGCACGCCTTCATCGGGTGACAAACGAATAAAGGTGCTTCTGAGCATCAAGTCTTGTGCCAAATCGAAGGGCTTGTTGGCATCTTCACTGGCGGCTTGTAATACCGCTTTGTTTTGCGCATCAGCGGCTAAGTCGGTCAAATCTAAGGAGGTTAATTTGAACTCAAAATCAGGGCTAATCAGCTGCTCTACCGCATCGGCAGTGCTAACAAAAACCGTGCGCAAGGGTTCGTGGCGTTCAATGATTTTCGCAAAAGCTTGCTCAGTCAACTTGTCATCCAAAACCCCTTTAAACCTAAGCGCGACGGGCATATTGTACTCACTGCTGCCGCCTTCTAACTGGTCGATATACCACAAC
>JABSOG010000340.1:1958-8335 GCA_013216025.1 Algicola sp.
TCGATCGCCCTGTCGCTTGATGGCCACCACAGGGGGTCGTATCGCCTGACCGGTATTTTGATCAATAAGGTTGGCCAAATCAGACAATTTCGGGGTTTCAAAAATGGCCTTCACCGCAAGTTCTACGGCAAAATGGCTGCGCACTTGTCCTATCAATCGAACCGTTAGTAATGAATGACCGCCCGATTCAAAAAAGTGGGTGTTGGCACTGAGTTTACTGGCGTCTATCTTCAGTAATGTGGCAAATATTTGCACCAGTTTGATTTGTGTGGCGGTGGTCGGTGCAACATATTGCCCCGCAGCCTTTGATACATCCGGCGCAGGCAAGGCTTTTTTGTCGACTTTGCCATTGGCGGTTAACGGTAATTGGTCCAACATCACAAATAATGACGGCACCATGTAATCGGGCAAGGTTTTGTTTAAACCCTCGCTCAGCGCGTTGTTATCCGCTTGCCCAACAACATAAGCCACCAGCCGTTTAAGACCCGGTTGGTCTTCGCGTGCCACAACGACACAGTTTTTGACGCCTGCTAATATCGACAACTGGTGTTCAATCTCGCCCAGTTCGATGCGAAAGCCACGAATTTTCAGTTGATCATCACTACGACCAATAAATTCGATATTGCCATCGGGTAAGTAACGCACCAAATCGCCGGTTTTATACAATCTTTGCCTGCCTTCAGCAAAAGGGTTTTGAACAAAACACGCTGCGGTTAACTCATCCCGGTTCAAATAACCCCGGGCCACACTAACACCGCCCACATACAGCTCACCAATGGCGCCTTGGGGGACCAGAGCACGGTCTGGCGATAACACATAAATCTCAACGTTATCAATAGGCTTACCAATAGGGGGCGTATCGGTCGAGTTCGACGGCAACGGATAAAAGGTGCTGACCACCGCCGCCTCGGTGGGACCATAATGGTTCACCAGTTTGGGCCCGCTTGCATCCAGCGCAATGTTAGACAGTTTTTGGCCCCCAGTCAGAATCACCTGCAAACTCGATTGGTTGAGTGCAGCCGGTCCCATCGCTTCGAGTAACGCGGTGGGTATAAAGCTGTGCGACACTTGATGTTGGTCAAGCAATTCAACCAGCTCGATGGGTGACTGCCGCACTGCGTCGCTCACCATCACAATGGCCCCACCACTGAGTAAATACGGCCAAATTTCCCAAACGGCTGCGTCAAACCCAATGCTCGCCAAGTGAGTTGCCCTAGTATTTTGGCCAATGTCGTATTGACTGCTATGCCAAAAGCACAAATTAGCCAAGGCCCGGTGTTCGTTCATCACCCCTTTTGGCTGACCAGTCGAACCCGAGGTATAAATCACATAAGCCAAGTTGTCTGGGCTTTGTGAATCGAGCTTTGGCAAGTCACAACTATCGTAACCCAACCCACGGTCTTGAATATCTTTTTGGGTTAGTAACAATGTGATGCCACTGTCTTTAACCATGTAGTCGAGACGGCTTTGCGGATAATTCGGGTCAAGTGGCACATACGCCCCACCCGCTTTGAGTATCGCCAATAGTCCGACCATCAAATCTAATGAACGCTCGGCACAAATGCCCACTAACGAGTCTGTTGTCACGCCCTCGTTTCGCAGGTATTGAGCCAATTGATTGGCTTTTTCATTGAGCGAACGATAACTCAAACGCTGCTCACCCTCGATCACAGCAGTTAAATCTGGCGTGTCTTTAACTTGCTGTTCAAACAATTCATGAATACACAGGTTCTGTGGATAATCGACTTTATTGTCATTAAGAGTATTCAGCAAATAGTGCTGTTCACCAGCGCTCAACATCCCCAATTCACCGAGTCGGCTTTGTGGATTGGCCACAATGCTACCCAACAGACACAACAAATGCTGTCCCAGCCGTTCGATGGTTTTGCGCTCAAACAGGTCGGTGTTGTATTCAAAGCCAAACAGCAACCCGCCATCGCGCTCCATCACGTTTAGCGTCAATTCAAACTTGGCCATCACTTGGGTTTCATCCCCGCCCAGCGGGCTGAGGGTTAAACCGGGTAATTCTAACGCCTTGTTATTATTGGGAATGGCCTCATTGGTATTCATTGAGAACATGATTTGAAACAGCGGCGCATGGGCGGTACTACGCGCCGGGTTCAAACGCTCGACCAAATACTCAAAAGGCACATCTTGATTGGCTTGTGCATCAAGGTTGGTTTGTTTTATATGGTCAAGATAGTCAATAAATGTGGGGTTTTTCGAGGTGTCAGCCCGCAGCACTAAGGTGTTGACAAAAAAGCCAATGATAGGCTCCAGCGCTTGTTGCAACCGGTTGGCCATGGGCGTGCCCATCACAACGTCACTACTGTTTGAATGCCGCGACAATAACAAAGCAAACGCCCCGTGTAGCACCATAAACAAGGTGGCATTGTTCGATAACGCCAGCTGTTTGAGGCCATTTAGGGTATCAGTCGAAGCGGTAAATGACGCCATGGCACCGTTAAAGCCGAGTTCTTTGGCCCGTGCTTTGTCGAGCGGCAGGTTATGTACTTGGGGTAAATCGGCTAATTGCTCATGCCAATAATTAAGCTGAGAATCTAACACGGAGCCTTCAAGACCTTTACTTGCAAAAAAGCCTCTTTGCCACTGGGCATAATCGGCGTAGGTGATTGGCAAAGGGGCCAACGGGTTGGGTTTGTCGTTGGTTATGGCTTGATATTGCTGCCAAAACTCACTCACTAAACGGCCCATCGACCAACCATCAGACGCAATGTGATGAATGTTAAACAACAACACACCTTCATTGACGCCCAATCGGATAAAAGTGCTTCGCAGCATCAAATCTTGTGACAAATCAAACGATCGATTGACGTCTTCTTTGACTGTTTCTTGTATGGTGTTTTGTTGGGTTTCGCCTTCAAGTCCGCTCAAATCGACGAAACTTAAGCTGAACTCAAATTGCTCCCTGATCAGCTGCTGTACGCCCTCTTCGCATTCGTCACTTTTGACAAAAACCGTGCGTAGCGGTTCGTGACGTTCGATAATACGGGTAAAAGCCAACTCGACAACTGTGCTGTCAAACTCGCCTTTAAAGCCAAATGCGCCGGGCATATTGTAGACCGCGCTACCGCCGTCCATTTGGTCGATAAACCACAAACGTTGTTGGGCAAATGAGGTGGGCAATTGATTGCTGCTACGTTCAAGTGCGACCACTTGTGGCCGTGTTTCTTTACCGGTATTGGCATCGATTAGGCTGGCCAGTTGGCTCAGTAGAGGTGCATCAAAAACATCTCTTATCGCCAGTTCAACGGCAAGTTGATTACGAACTTCACCAATCATTCGCATCGACAGCAATGAATGGCCGCCAGATTCGAAGAAATTAGCATCGCTACTGAGTGTATCGGCTTCGATGTTCAATAACGCCGACCAAATGTTGACAAGGGTATGTTCAGTTTCAGTAGCAGGCGATACATATTCGCTCACCAGTTGGCTGGTGTCAGGCTCGGGTAATGCTTGTTTATTGACTTTGCCATTGGTGGTTAACGGCAGTTCATCTAACACCACAAAAAATGAGGGCACCATATATTCCGGCAATTTGGCTTGCAGCAGCGCTTTAAAGTCAGGGGCTTCGTTTTTACCGGTCAAATCGTCACAAGTCACATAAGCGACCAGTGTTTTGTGTCCGGGCTGGTCTTCGCGTGCCACCACCACCGCAGCGTTAACTTCAGCTAATTGGCTCAACTGGTGCTCAATTTCGCCAAGTTCTATTCTAAAACCGCGAATTTTAACTTGGTCATCGGTGCGGCCAATATAGGCGAGATTGCCATCGGGCAGGTAACGCACTACATCGCCGGTTTTGTAGAGTCGGCCATCATTAAAAGGACTTTCAATAAAGCGTTCTGCGGTTAATTGGGGTTGGTTAAGGTAACCCCGCGCTAAGCTTTCACCGCCAATATAGAGTTCGCCATGAACCCCCACCGAACACAAATTAAGACTTTCATCGAGCACAAAACACTGGGTGTTGGCTATGGGTTTACCAATGGGCAGGCAGCCTTGGGAAGGGTCTAAATCAGCCACATCAAACAAGGTGGCGATGACGGTACTTTCTGTTGGCCCGTAGGTATTCAGCAGCCGAATATCTGTACCAGCAATGGCCTGCCACTGCGCCAACTGGGTTAACGACATCGCTTCGCCGCCCAGTATTATCAGTCGCAAAGACGCCATGGCAGATACATATTGCGCCTCTAAATCTGTACACAGCATATGCCAGTAGGCCGTTGGCAAGGATATAACACTGACCGATTTGGCTTTGATAGTGTCCCAAAACAGCTGGCCACCGCCCATCATCTGCTCGTTTCGCAGCACCAAAGTGGTGCCGTACGACAAAGCCAAAAAGGTTTCTTCGACAAAAATATCAAACGAAATCGATGAGAATTGCAGTATTCTGTCATCTCGGGTTATGTCATAACTTTGCTTTGCCCCATGGCAGTAAGCTTGAATATTTTGATGGCTAACCATCACGCCCTTGGGTTGTCCGGTCGACCCCGAGGTATAAATTACATAGGCCAAATGGCTTGAATTAAGCTCAGCAATTTGCGGGTTAGCGGTAGACTCGCTCAGCACTAAATTGTCGACTAACACCTTTTTCAGTGAACCCTGTATACAGCCTTCAACACTCGACTGGGTCAACAACAGTGTGATCCCGCTGTCTTGAACCATATAATCTAAACGGTCTTGAGGATAAGCAGGATCTAACGGTACGTATGCCCCACCCGCCTTAAGAATAGCTAACAAACCCACTACCATCTGCGTTGAGCGCCGGGTGCAAAGGCCCACCAAAGTATCGGGTTTAACGCCCTGCGCTATCAGGTAATGCGCCAGTTGATTGGCCTGTTGATTGAGGTCTTGATAACTCAAGTCACCATCAATACCATCTCTTTGTAAACCAACAATTGCAATCGCATCCGGCGTGGCTTTTGCACACTGCTCAAATAAATGATGAATACACTTATCTTGTGAATAACCCTGCTGGGTATTATTCCAGTCCCCCAGCATTTGCAGGCGCTCGGGTTCGCTCACCATTGGCAACTGCGACAAAGGGGTGTTTAGCGATGTCACTACGCCGACTAACAACAACTCAAAAGCATTTGCCATGCGCTCAATGGTGGCCTGATTAAACAAGTCGGCGCCATATTCCCAGGTCAGTTGGAGCCCTTTGTCACCTTGCGTGGCATACAGTGTCATATCAAATTTACTGACCGTAGCCTGATTGTCTATTGTCGACAGACTCAGGCCAGACACTTCGCTTGCACCTTTGTCCATGCTCTGCAATATGAACATGATTTGAAAAATGGGCGCATAACTTTGGCTGTGGGCCAAGTTCAGACTTTGGATCAACGCCTCAAATGGTACCTGTTGGTGGTCAAAAGCGCCCAGAACCGTAGCTTTAGATTGTGCCAGCAGGGCGTCGAAGTCGTTAACGTCAGATAAATCAGTGCGCAGCACCAAGGTATTGAGAAACATGCCTATCAGTGGTTCAACCCCGGGATGCTGACGATTGGCAATCGAGGTGCCCAGCACGATGTCTTTTTCGCCACTAAAGCGTGACAACAACAAACAAAACAGTCCGTTCAACCCCATAAACAAGGTCGCCCCTTGCTGCGCACACAACCGCGAAAAGCTGTCTAAATGCGCTTTGTTAATACGACTAACGTGCATTTGTCCTCTAAAGGTTTGCACCGCCGCTCTAGGATAATCAAGCGGCAAATCATGGACCAATGGCAAGCCGGTCAACTGCTTTTGCCAATAGGCCAATTGTTTATCTAACGCACCACTGTCGCGGCGTTTGTTTTCCCAATGGGCATAATCGCCAAATTGAATGGCCAGCGGTGGCAACGGGTCGGGCAAACCTTGGTTAAAGGCCTGATACAAGGCGCTGATCTCGTTGCTCAATACCCCCAACGACCAACCGTCAGCCGAGATATGGTGCAGGGTATACAACACAATGACTTCACTGGCGCTCAATTTCAGCAGTTTAACCCTGAGCATCAAATCGGTATCGAGTTTAAATGGCACAACAGACTCTTGTGCCACCCACTGCCTGACCTTTTGTTGCTGTTCGTCACCACTTAACGTGCTCAGGTCAATCACCGGAATATCAAAAGCAACGTTACGACGAATGACCTGATAAACCTGTTCACCATCAATAACATAGCGGGTGCGCAAACTGGCCTGTCTGTCGAGAATGGCTTGAAAGGTCGCCTTTAATGCTTCGATGTTGACGTCGCCACGCATCACCACGTTGCGCGGAATATTGTAGGCACCCTTGTCGGCTTCAACTTGGGTGGTAAACCACATTCGCTCTTGGGCTTGAGTCACCGGGGCCAGCTGCACATTGCTTTGTAAGCCGTGCT
>JABSOG010000341.1 GCA_013216025.1 Algicola sp.
TCGGCATCCCCTTGACCATCTATCGTCTGCGGCACATACCCGGCCATAGCCTGACGGGCGTTAGCAATACCCAAAACGAGCACTTTTTGCCATTTGTCAAAGGTTGCATTCAAATGGGGTACGCCCCCAGCGATGGCTATTCCATTGAACTGATGCCAGTGGATACAGTGTGCCGTCTCATCGTTGAATTTTCGCAGCGCCCAACCAATGCAGGCAAGGTGATCCATCTTGAAAACCCTCACTCCATCAGTTGGCGGCAATACCTGTCGTGGTTTACCGACACCGGTTATGAGGTGACATTTTTACCCAATCAACAATGGTTCGAAAAACTAATGCATATTGATCAAAGCAATGCCTTAATACGGCTGGTATCATTTTACAGTGATCCGGTCTATCAACAAAAAATGGTGCAAACCACCCATATTGATTGTGAGACAGCCAACATGCAGGTTTTACTCGGGCAACTAGGTATCACCATACCCAGTGCTGATGCGCTCAAAGAAGCTCATGTGGCTTATCTGACCGGGGGCATTCTCAGTGATATAACTGCCGATATAACTGCCGACATTCCACATTCCTTTTCTCATGGACAAAATTAATGATCATTCAAATCGTCGCTCTGGGCGGCATACTGTACACCGGTTACCGCCAATATAAAAAAGAGCAGAGCAAATCGGCAGCCACACAACAGATCAGTAAAAAAGGCTTCTATGAGAAAAAGGTCGAGCAGATTTATCAAAATGTTAATGACGGCGGATCCAGCGTCGTCACCGTTGAAACCCCCCAAGAACAATCATTTGAGGTCATCAACAACCGCGAGATAAAGGTCGCTGCAACCGGTTTTGGCTTGGCCGTGGCGGGACTGTTCTACAAACCACTGGGTCTGTTGTCAATCCCCTGCATTCTGTATGCCGGTAAACTGGTGATTAAAGAAGCGTTCAAACTGCTGAGGAAGGGCAAGATTGATCTCGAAACACTGGTCGCTGCCTTGATCCTCGGCACCGTCTTTTTACAACGGTTTATGATCGCCAGCTTCTCTATTTTGATGTTCAAACTGTCACTGCGATTAACCTCAAAAGTGATTCAGGATTCGCGCAACCATCTAGTCGACATATTTTCTCAAGCACCTGAATTTGTTTGGGTATTGGTTGATGATGTCGAAGTGAGCGTGCCGTTTAACAAGGTTAACATTGGCGATATTGTGATAGTGCAGGCAGGTGACACCATCCCCGTCGATGGCAAAGTCCATGAAGGGATGGCAAGCGTTGACCAACATATTTTGACCGGTGAAGCGGTCCCGGCAGACAAAGGGCCTGGTGAAGACGTTTATGCCATGACCATCGTATTGTCAGGACGGTTGCTGATTGAAGTCGAAAAAGCGGGCGAAGAAAGTACCGCTGCAAAAATCACCCAAATACTCAATCAAACCGCCGACTACAAATCAGGGGTTCAATTGCGCGCCGAAACAGTGTCAAGAGACCTGATCAATCCAGCGCTGATAGCCGGCAGCCTGTCTTTGCCTGTGGTCGGCTGGAGTGGCGCCATCGGCGTGCTCGCCTGCCACCCGGCCAACTCCTTAACCACCATTGCCCCCATCACCATCTTGAAACACCTCACTTATGCCTCGCAACAGGGGATTTTGGTCAAAGACGGACGCTCACTGGAACTGCTCGGTAAAGTAGACACCATCGTATTCGATAAAACAGGCACTTTGACAGAAGAACAACCCCACACCGGTGCCATTCACGCGCTGGCCCAATGGACAGAAGATGAAGTGTTGAGTTTGGCCTGCTCTGCCGAATACAAGCAAACCCACCCGTTGGCCAAAGCCATTCAGGCCGAGGCCAAAAAGCGCCAGATAGAGGCCGCGATACCGAGCCATTGTGAATATAAACTCGGTTATGGATTGCTCGTCACGGTTGAAGGTAAAACGGTCCACGTTGGCAGCGAACGATTCATGACAGCCCAAGGCATTGAACTACCAGCGCAGTTTGAAACCCTGCAGGGCAAAAGCCGCAAAGAAGGATACTCACTGGTGATGGTGGCGGTAGACAATACCTTGGCTGGTGCCATCGAATTGCGTCCGACCATTCGCGCCGAAGCCCAAGCCGTGATCAACCAATTGAAACGACGTGGCACCATCAAACACTTTTATATCATCTCGGGCGATGGTGAAGTACCGACCCGAGAACTGGCCAACACCTTGGGTATTGACAACTGTTTCTGGGAAGTTCTGCCAGAAAACAAAGCCGCGCTGATAAAGCAATTACAGCAAAACGGCCACTTTGTTTGTTTTGTCGGCGATGGCATCAACGACTCGATTGCACTGAAAACCGCACAAGTATCCGTTTCGCTTACCGGCGCGTCAAAAATAGCCACTGATACCGCGCAAATTGTGTTGCTCGACGGAGGCATCAAACATCTGGATTTTTTGTTTGACATAGGCGTCAGCCTAGACACCAAAATGGACGGGCTGTTAAAATTAATGCTGGCCCCATCTATTGCGGGGGTGTGTGCAATATTTCTGCTCGGTGCGGGGATCAGTACCGCCATCGCTTTAGGCACCGCCAGCATGGTCGCTTCGGTCGGTTATGTATTGCTACCGGTGTCGAAAAGGATTCAGGCACAGCTAGATAAAAAGCAAATTGGGCTCACCGCTGATGATAGATTGTTGCCTGATTTAAAGGATAAGCGTTAGCGCTTGTGAATTGCATAGCATGGCAACAGTGTGTTAGAGCGATATAACAAGGCAGGACGCCTGTAGACGGATAAATGCAGGCCTAGGACTACACCTTCAGGGACGAATACGAGCATTACACTTACTTATTGCGACACTTACCCTGCGAAGGTTGAGGTCATGGTGGTTTTAATTGGGTTTGGCACTTGAAAAGCATCCCTGCGGGTTAGTCCTGTCGGTCATCCTGACACTCCACCAAGTGGGTAAAAAATGCTCCAAGTATTCGCTTTTTTGACACCACTTGCCCTGCGAAGGTGGGTGTCGCTAGTTTTTGGTGTTTCAGAAGGGCTTTAAATACGTAGGATTCCATGTAAGGAGTTACTAACTTAAAATGTTTTAGACCAAATCTCGCCTTTTTTTAGACTGTGCCTGAAAGGAAGAACAGTCATACTGACACATTGCCGAGAACAACCACACTGCATCACCTCTGCCTTGTATAAATAACAAACAACTCGCTGCAAAAATCAACTCCAAAGATCAACAGGCCCTAGTCCTTTGTATAAGTGAGCATCCGAAAGGTGAGGTTATACAAAGCTATTTTATATTGACTCTTTGGTTCGTTTAAATAGCACTTTTTTACGCCTTGTTATATCAACCAATTTTGAGTCGATGCTAGCATAATAGACAAACCAAAGCAGCAAATTGAAATTGTAAACAACACCGTTTTATCGCTATAATTTAGCCAACTTAACTTGGTTCACCAGAGATCTGCTATCAAAAAAATCAATATGTTCAATGGGCTACGACTTTGTTTTTGGCTTTTTTGCTGGATAGGGGCCTTGTTGTTGACGCCCTTTGCCCAAGCCGCAATCAATATTAATAGCCCAATCAATAGCCCTATTAATACCAAAGCGGTAACGGGAAAATATACCATCGAAAAACCTTATACCGAGCTTATCAGTCGGCCTAATGGCATTAATCTGGGTTGGGTCAGGACGCTAGTTCGCAGTGATGACGGTTATCTGTGGTTGGGGGCTGATGCCGGTTTGGTGCGTTTTGACGGTTACGATGCCAAGGTTTTTGCTGTTGGGGTTGACCCCCAAGACGCGGTAAAACCCCATGTCATTACTGATATTGTTGAAGGTAAAGCAGGTGAAAGTGCTGTTGTTGAAGGTGAAGTACCAGATTTATGGGTGCTCACCCAGTACAGTGGTTTATACCGTTTCAATCCTGTCAGCGAAAAATTTGAGGTGTTTTTAAGAGCTTACCTAGACAAAAGCCTAGACAAACAAGCAAAAAAACCGTTCTCGTTTGTTTATCTTACAAAGTTGAACAAAGACACATTGCTGATTGGCAGTACCAAGGGTTTGATTGAGTTCGACATCAATACCCACGAGCACCATCTGTTCACGCCCGACCCAGACGGTAAACCAATGCCGGTGAAGAAAGCTTTGGCCGACGTTGACGGTAACCTGTGGATGTCGACGAGCAGAACGGGTGTTTATCGTCGCGATGCGAAAACAGGCGAAATAACTCAATTCAAGCACATCAAAGGACAAACCAACTCGGTATCTTCCAACTACATTGTTAAAATGTGGCTGGGTGAGCAAGGTAAATTGTGGCTGGCAACCCCCAAGGGGGCAAATGTTATCGACCTAAAAACTTCACTGGTGACTCGCCTCGGCGATGATGACTCAAAAATTAATGAGGCTCTAACCGGTGCTGTAGCGGCGATTAGCGAGGACAAACAGGGCAATGTCTGGTTCAACAGCATCAATCATGGTCTGATCAAATATGATCAACAACGGCAAAAATACAGCCTTCACGGTCGGATGTCTGATTACGTATTTTCGCTGTTGTTTGATGATACACAATTGCTGTGGGTGGCCACCAATCAGGGCTTGATGAAAGTGGACTTGCAATCGATGGCTTTTAAGACACTGACTGACGGCCCGCCTGCGGATCATATGCTGCTAGATAACCATCAAACGGCGTGGATCCGTTCTGGGGCGTTGGCCAGATTTGATGAAAAAGCCTTGGCTTATACTTTGTTGCCCGGCGTGGTCGATTTTTCGCACATAGTTGCGCACGATAATAAGCTGATATACAGCCATTTGGTGCAGGGCAATTTTATGTCTACGCTGGATATTGACAGTTTGGTTTATACGCCTGTTCATCTAGATTTTAGACAAACCACTGCGCCCCCGGGCACCACGCTCAGCCGTTTCGACTATTACCAAGGTGATATATATTACCTGGTTATTGAATATATGCCGACAGATGACTATGGATTGTATAAATACGACAGCAAAACTGGCCAGTCATCGCTGTTGAAAAAACACCTTGTCGCCTCAGCCATGCTGATGGATTCAAGCGCTGGCCAAATTCTATTTGCCACCAGAGCGGGTTTGCTCGTATACGACATAAAGACTGGCACCACTGAAAACGTTTACCAAAATCAGGGTGTAAAACAGCAGGTCCGTTGTCTTAGCGAAGAACCCGGCAGTAACAATATTTGGGTATGTTTAGATGGTAGAGGATTAGGGCTTTACGACAAACAGCAACAAACAATGCAGGTGTTTGCTTGGACTGACAGCAAAATCAGAACAGTAATTAGTGACGATAAGGGTGATGTATGGATGGGCACCACTGACGGCGTGCTTAAGTTTGATGTCACAGCAAAAACATTTAAACCTTACCGGCAACTGAGCAATACAGGTAAAATCGACTTCAGCCGGGCTGCGACACTCAAATTGCCCAGTGGTGCAGTGATGATGGGCGCAGGTCCAAGGCTGCTGTATTTTAATCCCAAAGATTTAGTGACAACACCGCGGTCGATACAAACCAAAATCACCGAACTTAAAGTATTAAACAAGGTGCAAAAACCACAACCCGGCGAAAATGCCATATTAAGCCGCTCAATATCTCATACTGACAAAATCACCCTGACCCAGCAAGATTACTTGTTTTCATTGTCTTTTGCCTCGCTGGCCTTTCGCAGCACGGATTTTTTACAGTATGCTTACAAGCTCGAAGGGCTCGACAACGACTGGATTTATGTTGACGCCAGCAACCGTGTGGCTACTTACACTACGCTGCCAGCGGGGGACTATACGTTCAGGGTAAAAGGCACCAACAGTGAGGGGCAGTGGAACGAGGGCAGCAAACTTGATATCACGGTATTGGCACCGTGGTGGGCAACAACTACCGCTTATGTGATTTATGTGGTGCTCTTTGTGACCCTGTTTGGTTTGATGTTTTATTTTCGCACCAAAACCTTGCAGCAAAGGGCGCAATCGTTGACGTTGGCGGTTGAGCAACGCACGGGTCAGCTGCAACGCGAAACCGAAAAAGTGAATGCTTTGCTTGAAGAGAAAGACCAGTTACTGCTCGACAAGGATCGGTTAATCACCAATATATCTCATGAATTCAGGACTCCGTTAACCCTGATCCTCGGCCCGCTCGAAAACCAACTGCAACAGACCCAATCAGAGCAATCCAAAGGCCTGCTGTCATTGGCCAAAGCTAATGGTCAACGGTTGTTGGCGATGATTGACCAGTTACTCGATATCGCCAGAGTAAAAGACCACGCCAATCAGACCCGCCAGCTGATAGAAGTGGGCGCAACCTCCGCGTTTTTAACCGAATCTTATCGCTCATTGGCCGATTTTCACCAGATAACATTGACCCTCGACAATCGTCTAAATGGAGCTGCTTATTTGAATATGCTGCCCGACTCACTTGAAAAAATTCTGTCTAACCTGCTCAGCAACGCCTTTAAATATACATCTGATGGCGAATCTATCGATGTGTCGTTGTGTATCTGTGATGAAAATCAGCTGCAACTGACTGTTCGGGATACTGGCGAAGGCATTAGTGAGACGGACCAACAACAGATATTCGAACGCTTTACCCGGGTCTACAATAACAGCAAATATGTGCCGGGTGCCGGTATCGGTTTGGCCCTAGTCAAAGAGTTGATAGACGCTCACCTTGGCAGTATTACGCTGAAAAGCCAATTGTCGGTTGGCAGCGAGTTTGTGGTGTTGTTGCCGCTGAGCCAACTAAGCCATGATGAAGATAGCTTTGATCAAAACGCGGGTGTGGTTCAAATGAACCAAGCGTTGATGTTGGCAAAACTGGACGAATTTGATCGCGACGTTACTCTTATTGAACGACCACAACCGAGTCAAGACACTGACGAGGTTTATGGCCATGAGGGTGAAGGCAATGCAGTTGAAGGTAATAGCGAACAAAAACCGCAGGTTTTGGTGATAGAAGATAATCCCGAGATGCGCAATTACATCCTTGATTGCCTGAGTACGCACTATCAATGCACAGGCGCAACTGATGGCGAAATGGGCATTGAAATGGCGCAAAATAACCTGCCAGACCTGATTATTAGCGATGTCATGATGCCTAAAAAAGACGGCTTTGAAGTGACCCGCACGCTCAAACAAAACGACATGACCAATCACATTCCAATCATTTTGCTCACCGCCCATGCTGATGAACAAACCCGCTTACAAGGCTGGCATGAAAAAGCGGACGAATTCCTCGAAAAACCGTTCAATACTCACCAATTGATCAGTCGCATAGACAATCTGTTGAGCGTACGTGCATTGTTGAGCCAGCGCTACCAAAGAGCACTGACATCAATAAGCGTCGACCATCAATCCAAGGGGGCTAAAGCGGCTGAAGCAGCCGGGACAGATGCAAATAGCAACACCGCACATGACGCTTTTTTCGAGCAAGTGAATCGGATATTTGAGGCCCATTATGGTGATGAAGCTTTTGGCGTCAAAGTGTTTGCCGAGAAAATGAATGCTAGCCCACGAACAGTGGTACGCAAAATGAAGACGTTGTTGAACATTAAACCCAACGAAGCGCTGCGTATTTTTCGCTTGCGCAAAGCCGCCGAATTACTCAATCAGGGTGAAATGCCTAGCATTGTTGCCGTGACGGTGGGGTTTTCATCACATTCTTATTTTGCTCAATGTTTTAAGGCACACTATGGCTGTATGCCGTCGGATTATGCTTAGGTTGTAAAGGGGGAGATTGATGGCTAAAAGAGGTCGATTCCTGAGCCTTCTTCGAACAAACAAACCGCTGCTTTGAGCACGTTGCTCGCTTTGGGGCCCTCTTCGATGATATGGACGCCATAGACGTGGTAATCGCCTTCTTGGTGGTGGTGGACTATGCTGCCTTCAATCATCAAAGGCGTGTGTGATTCGTAGTGTACTTCGCCTTTTTGTGGCAAAAACACCGTGATAGAAAGTGGCAGGTTTTCATCGAACTTCGACATCGATTTAAGCCCCAGACCTTCAGTTGAAATATCTTTGGTTGCGCCTTGGTAGGTGACGTTCTGCTGTACGATCTCAGCGCGCAAATAACCTTTGTGGCGATAACTAGTGCGCTGCTCTGAGCCCTTTTGGTCGCGTTCGTGGCAGGGTTGAGTGACAAACTTGGCCAGCAATTGGTTCACGGTAATGGTCACTTCGTTAAGAATGGTGGTCAATATCGACACCGATTCGGCCCGGGCGGCATCTTCGGTTAACGCGTTAAATAAATGATTGAGTTTGAGGCGCAGGTCGTCTAGTTGTACCAACTGCATTTGCGCACTGGTGCTGATTTGTTCGTTAG